>NZ_JBHVZA010000015.1:66828-222500 GCF_042880275.1 Streptomyces sp. NPDC058308 | reverse complement strand
CGCAGCCGCACCGTCGCCCCGCACTTCTCCGCACCCTCGGCCACGGCCTGGGCCAGCGTGTGCACGTTGCCGGTCGCGCTGTAATAGATGATTGCAACGTTCACAGGTTCCACAGCTGTTTCCTTTTCCCTTGCGTGTTCTATCGGGTGGTGCCGCGGGATCCGGCCGCTCGCCCAGGAGAGCCGGACACCCGCTGGTAAAAGTCGGTAAAGAAAGAGAAAACGCCGGGGCAGTGATCCGGTGGTCGGCCCACAAACCCGGCGCGGCGGGCCGGACGGGCCCTGCCGCGGCCCGGCCCGCGGGACACCGCCGGCCCCGATGGACCTGCCGGCACCCCTGCGGACCGGGGCCTTCACAGTCTCCTCAGCCGGCGACGGCCGGCCTGCCGGACCGCCCCGCGGGCCGCACTGCCGGCGCCCCCAAAGGCCGCGTCCGGCCGCCTGCTGGTGATCCGCGGATCGAAGTGAGGTGCACGGCAATTCTCCTGACGGGTGACAAGCGACTTCACGGCCCGAAGTCGGGGCGGGAGAGCGGGGATTCCGGATCCGGACGGCCGGGGGACGGAGTCCGGCAGGAATTCGATCTCCACCCGTACGACGACACAGCCCGTTGTAATGTGAGGTGACGAGCGCCACTTCAGTGCGATGCCTCATCGAACTGCTCAAGCCAGGGCGCGGCCAAGGGAGTTGGCGACATCATGAGCATGCAGCCCGAGCCGGAGGACAGCCGGCTCGACCCCGCGCTGAGCGCCGTCCTGAGCGAGCGGCGCCAACTGATCAACCTCGCCTACCGGTTCCTCGGCTCCCTGGCCGACGCCGAGGACGTGGTCCAGGAGACGTACACCCGCTGGTACGCCATGTCCGAACAGCGCCGGGACGCCGTCGCCTCGCCCGGCGGCTGGCTGACCCGGGTCGCCAGCCGCATCTGCCTGGACCTGCTGGGCTCGGCCCGCGCCCGCCGCGAGCGCTACGTGGGGGAGTGGATCCCCGAGCCGTTGCCCGACCGCATGGAATGGCCCGGCGGGCCTCCCGGCGCCGCCGCCGACCCGGCCGACCGCATCACCCTGGACGAGTCGGTCAACATGGCCTTCCTCGTCGTCCTGGACTCGATGACCCCGGCCGAACGCGTCGCGTTCATCCTCCACGACGTCTTCCACTACTCCTTCGCCGAGATCGCCGAGATCGTCGGCCGCAGCCCGGCGGCCTGCCGCCAGCTGGCCTCCTCCGCCCGCCGCCGCATCCACCGCGCCCAGCAGGCCCCCACCACCGCCACCGCCCAACGCGCCGAGGTGGTACGGGACTTCAAGCAGGCCTGGGAGGCCAAGGACATCGACGCCCTGATCGGCCTGCTGGACCCCGACGCCACGACCATCGCCGACGGCGGCGGCCTGGTCAGCGCCCAGCTGCAGCCCGTCACCGGCGGCGAACAGATCGCCCGCGTCTTCGCCGACGTCGCCGGCCGGGCACCGGACCTCACGCTCCTGGAGCGCACCGTCAACGGCCAGCCCGGCCTGGTGGCCCAACAGGGCGGCGTCACCGTCTCGGTCCTTGCCTTCGACTTCACCGGCGACCGGATCACGCACATCTGGGCCGTGCGCAACCCCGAGAAGCTGCGCCCCTGGACGGCCGGCTGACCCGCCGCGCGAAAGGGCACATTCCGGCCACCGCACGCGCCGCGCCCGCGGCCCCGGCACCACGCCGGGGCCACAGGCGCACGACGCTGGGCGGACGGGACTCTGACGACAAAACCTAGCCGCGCGGGGGCCCGCCGAGGGGCACCTTGTAGCTCTCCAGGTGGCTGATCGCCTCCCCGGCGAAGGTGAACACGTCGCAGAAGAGGAACTCCGCCTTCGCGCCGCCCGGCAGGGCGAGGGCGGCGCGGCCGGTGGCCACCACCGTGTCCCCCTCCTCGATCAGCCGGTCGACGGTGATGGTCGGCCGCTGCACGACGTCCCTGGCGGCCTGGCCCTCCTTGTTCTCCACGATGCCCCGCAGGGCCTCCTTGCCCTGCACCCGGGTCTGGCCCAGGCTCTCCCACACGACGTCGTCGGTCACCAGGGACAGGACCAGCTCGTGGTCACCGCTGAGGACCCCGTCGCGGTAGCGCTCCACGATGGCTTTGTGTTTGCTCATGTCACATGACTATGGGATACGCCTAGGAGAGCGCTGGAATCCCGACAGAAGGGGACGCACCCTCCCGCCCCACCCGGGGCACAGCGCCACGAAGCGGGCAGGCCGGCCTCACATCCGAGGGGGCTGTCTCGTCGTACCGATGACAGCAGTTTCGGCCAAGGGAGCAAAGGGAGCATCCGGGCGATGAGGACGCAGACCGAGCCAGAAGACGACCAGCTCGAGCCGGGCCTGAGCGCGGTCCTGAGCGAGCGGCGTCAGCTGATCAACCTCGCGTACCGGTTCCTCGGCTCCCTGGCCGACGCCGAGGACGTCGTGCAGGAGGCCTACGCCCGCTGGTACGCCATGACCCGCGCCCAGCGCGAGGCCGTCGCCTCGCCCGGCGGCTGGCTGACGACCGTGGCCAGCCGCATCTGCCTGGACCTGCTGGGCTCGGCCCGCGCCCGCCGCGAGCGCTACGTGGGGGAGTGGATCCCCGAGCCGCTGCCCGACCACTCCGAGTGGCTCGGCGGGCGCACCAACACCGCCGCCGACCCGGCCGACCGCATCACCCTGGACGAGTCGGTCAACATGGCCTTCCTCGTCGTCCTGGACTCGATGACCCCGGCCGAACGCGTCGCGTTCATCCTCCACGACGTCTTTCGCTACTCCTTCGCCGAAGTGGCCGAGAGCGTCGGCCGCAGCCCGGCGGCCTGCCGCCAGCTGGCCTCCTCCGCCCGCCGCCGCATCCGCAGCGCCCAGCAGGCCCCCGCCACCGCCACCGCCCAGCGCGCCGACATCGTCAGGAACTTCAAGCAGGCCTGGGAGGCCAAGGACATCGCCGCCCTGATCGGCCTGCTGGATCCCGACGCCACCGGCCTGGCCGACGGCGGCGGCCTGGTCAACGCCGCGCCCCCCACCGGAGGCGGCGACCAGATCGCCCGCTACCTGGTCACCATCACCGGCAAGGTGCCCGGCCTGCGCATCCTGGAGCGCACCGTCAACGGCGAGCCCGGCCTGGTCGTGCAGCAGGACGGCGTCATCGTCTCGGTCCTTGCCTTCGACTTCGCCGGCGAGCGGATCAAGCACCTGTGGGCGGTGCGCAACCCCGAGAAGCTGCGCCCCTGGACCGCGGGCTGACCCGCCCGGGCCGGGAGCCGGACAAGGCAGGTCAGATGGGGTGCTGTCACATCTTGGCGGGCTATGTCGTCTGAGTGGTGTCACCACCAGCACGACAGAGGAGCCCGACATGGACGCTCGCTTGAACCTTTTCGACAACCCCGTCTCGGCCAAGTTCCTGAAGCACCTGGCCTCGGCGGGCAGGGTGGCCGCGGGCACGTCACTGCCGGCGGCCACCGCGGAACTGGTCCGGCTGCGCGTCAGCCAGATCAACGGCTGCGGCTTCTGCGTGGACATGCACACCAAGGAGGCCACGCACGCCGGGGAGAACGCGGTCCGCCTCCACCTGGTCGCGGCCTGGCGGGAGGCCACCGTCTTCACCGAGGCCGAGCGCGCCGCGCTGGAGCTGGCCGAGCAGGGCACCCGCATCGCCGATGCGGCCGGCGGCGTCAGCGACGCGGCCTGGGCCAACGCCGCCAAGCACTACGACGAGGACCAGCTGGCCGCCCTGCTGTCCATCATCGCCGTCATCAACGCCTTCAACCGCCTGAACGTCCTGGTCGAACAGCCCGCCGGGGACTACCGGGTGGGCCAGTTCGGCTAGCCGCCCGGGAGACCCGGTGCGGGGCCCCTGGCGGCCAGGGGCCCCGCACCGGGCGGGGGTTCAGCTGATCTTCATGGTGGCCATCATGCCCATGGCCGAGTGGTCGAGCATGTGGCAGTGGTAGGGGTAGGAGCCCCGGTAGGTGTCGAAGGTCGCCTGCACCTTGACCGTCTCGCCCGCCAGGACCATCACCGTGTCCTTGAGCCCCGACTCGCCGGGCGCCGGCGGCTTCCCGCCGCGCTCGATGACCCGGAACTGCACCAGGTGCATGTGGAAGTTGTGCGGCACCCGGGTGTTGGTGTTGGTGATCGACCAGATCTCACTGGCGCCGAAGCGGATGCTGGAGTCCACCCGCGAGCCGTCGTAGACCTTGCCGTCCAGATAGGCCTTGGGGTGCTCGACGCCCTCCTCCATGTGCATGTTGATGGAGCGCTCGTTGGTGGGCGTGGGCAGCGGCGGCAGCGTACGCAGCACCGCGGGCACGGAACTGGGGTCCTCGGCGGTGCGCACCACGTCGAAGCGCATCACCCGCCCGACCTGCTCCGCGGTGCCGTTGAAGATGACGTTGTTCTCCAGCACCACCGTGTCGCCCACCGCGTAGCGGGAGAAGTCGATGACGACGTCGGCGCGCTCGCCGGGGGTGAGCACGAACGACTTGGTGGTGTGCGGGCGCGGCAGCAGCCCGCCGTCCGAACCGATCTGGATGATGTCGCTGCCGTCCGCCAGCTGCAGGCCCAGGAAGCGCTGGTTGGCCATGTTGGCGAAGCGCAGCCGGTACTTGCGGGCGGCGACCTTGAAGTAGGGGTAGGGCACGCCGTTGGTCAGCAGCGTGGTGCGCTCCAGGTCATCCATGATGTAGACGAGCTGGCCCGCCGCGTCGAAGTGCGCGTCGCGGATGCCGATCTCCACGTCGTACTCGCCCTTGGGCAGCGGCAGCTGGTCCTCGATGCTGTCGGAGAGCAGGTAGCTGCCGTGCAGCCCGCGGTAGACGCTCTCCGCCTCCCGGTGGTGGGCGTGGTCGTGGTACCAGAGCGAGGCGTGCGGCTGCTTGTTGGGATAGGTGTAGAGGCGGTCCCCGCCCGGGGCGAGGGTGTCCATCGGGTCACCGTCGTTGGTCTGCGTCACCGAGGCGCCGTGCAGGTGGACCGAGGTGGCCACGTCGAGCCCGTTGTGCTGACGCACGATCACGGGGCGTCCGGAGCGCGCCTTGATGGTCGCGCCGGGGAAGTTGCCGTCGTAGGTCAGCAGGTCGGTCTGGATACCCGGCAGGATCTCCTTGCGGACCGGGCGCATGGTGACGTCGTAGTGATCGGTGGTCTTGGTGCGGAAGGTGGGTCTGAGCACCGGCATTCTGGGCATGGCAACGGCGAACTGGTCGGGGGTGGCCGCTGTGGACGGGCTGGCCTTGGCGGGGTCCACGGCGAGCAGGGGGGTGAATGACGCCCCGGTGAGCCCTACGCCCGCGGCGGCGAGTCCGGTGCCGAGCAGACGGCGTCGGGTGACCATGGTGGCCCTCCTAAATAAGTACGTACGGGAATGAGAACGGGCACCCGCCGGGCCGCCGCACCCCTTGACAAGGCGCGCGGCCGCCGCTGGCCGTGCGGTGCCAGCCGCAGTCCAGCAGGGGCGGCTCGAGGCTCACTCGGGCCTGGTCCGGGCGCCTTTGACCGGATTGGCCGCTTCCGCGCACGGCGCCGCTCCGGCCCGCCCGCCGCACCGCCCCGCCCCCGGGCGGCGCACACTGGACGCAGGCCCCTGCCCCGCCCCGCGCCTGCCGAGGAGTCCCCGCGCCCATGACCGATCCGGCCGCCTCCGACGAGGCCCGCCCCGCCCCGCAGCCTGCTGCTCCGGTGTTCGCCGCTCCGGAGCAGACCCTTGCCGGCCGGCCCGGACAGATCAGCCTCGTCTGGTCGCTGGCGGATGGGGCCGGGCGTGACCTGGCTGCCTCCGTCGTGCGCCTGGCCCCCGGCGCGGGCCTCGGCGAGCCCGCCGAGGCCGCCCACGGAACCCTGCTCACCGTGCTGGCCGGCGGCGGCGAACTCCGGCTGCCCGGTGCGGTGTCGGCCCTCGCCCCGGGCGCCCTGGCCTGGCTGCCCGCCCACACCCCCTACAGCCTGCGCGCGGGGGAGCAGGGGCTGACCTGCACCACCGCCCACCGCCGCCCCGGGGCCACCGGCCCCGCCGGGGCCGGCGAACCGGTCTGTCTGCTGGAGCGGGTCTGCCCGCAGTGCGGCCGCCTGGCCACCGACCGCGACGCCCGCTACTGCACCCGCTGCGCCGGCGCGCTGAGCGGCCCCGGCTGACCCGCCGGGCACCGGCCTCTTCTCATCTGCGGCAGCCGCCCCCACAATCGCTCCTGCACCCGGCCACCCGCGGGTGACGGCACCGCCGTGTCCGCCCCCGAGGAGGCCCCATGCCGATGCCCGCCCGGGCCCGCCGGACGGCCCGCCTGCCGGCCTGCCTGTGCGCGCTGGCCGTCCTGGCGCTCGCGGCGCCCGCCGCGGCCGCACCGGCCCCGGCCGCCGCGCACCGGCCGGTCGTCTTCGTGCACGGCTACAACGCCGACCCCGGCGTATGGGGCTCCCTGCGCCAGGACCTCACCTCCGCCGGATACGACGAGAGCGAACTCTTCTCCTGGGGCTACGACACCAGCCGGTCCGTCAACGAGGACCTCGCGGGCCAACTGGCCGCCTACGTCGCCCAGGTGCGCGCCCGCACCGGCGCCGACCGCGTCGACCTGGTGGCGCACTCCTTCGGCAGCCTCGTCACCCGCTGGTATGTGAAGTACGGCGGCGGCGCGCCCGCCGTCGCCCACTGGGCGTCCCTGGCCGGGCCCAACCACGGCACCCTGACCGCCTGGGCCTGCGCCGCGTGGTCGCAGGCGTGCCGGGACATGACCCCGGGCTCCTACGTCGCCGACCGGCTCGCCGCGGGCGACGAGACACCGGGCCCGGTGGCGTACGCGACGTGGTGGTCGAACTGCGACGAGGTCATCAACCCCGACGCCAGCGTCGCCCTGACGGGGGCGGCCAACCACGCGGCCGGCTGCCTGGCCCACAACGACCTGCTGAGCGACGACGGCGTCTCCCGCGGCGTCCAGGCCTTCCTGCGCACTGCCTGAGCTCTTTCGCGGGGGCGGCCGTGCCGGACCCTGTGGCCCGCGTCCCGATCTGCCGGGCAGGCGCCAGTGACCCATCGCCGCGCCGCCGTCCCCCGCCAGGACGGCGCGGCGGCGTTGGTCGAGGCCGGACCGGCTCCAGACCGGGCCGACGGGCAGGACCGTTTCCAGGCCCGGCAGGCCGGACAGGACCGGGCTGGCCGGGCCCGAAGGCGGCATCCGCCCGGCCCGGGCGTGACCGGGCAGCCCCGGCGGCCGCGCACCCCGGCGCCGCACACCGCGTACCGTCCGCACCGCCCGCCGCAGGCACCCCGCCGCTGTTTGGATCCGCCGGCCGGCGGATACGCGGTGGCCACCCGATGCCCCCGAAGGGGCCGCCCGTACGCGCCGCGCGCGCCGGAACGCCCCCACGGGATGAATATGGCGAAATGGGTACGTTCAAGGTCAGCGGGGCGCCGGACGGTCCGCCCGCTGTCTCGTGCACCGAGGAGAGAGCAGTTGTCATGGCCGAGTTCCTGACCGACATCAAGACCATCCGCGAGCGGGCCCGCCAGCAGATCGAGAAGGGCCCGGTCACCGACGCCTACGGAGCGGACCTGGAGCGCGTCCTTGGCGTGCTCAACGAGGCCCTCGCCACGGAGATCGTCTGCACGCTGCGCTACAAGCGGCACTACTACACCGCCTCGGGCCTCTACTCCGAGCCGGTGGCCGCGGAGTTTTTGGAGCACGCCCAGGAGGAGCAGGAGCACGCCGACAAGCTGGCGCAGCGGATCGTGCAGCTGGGCGGCGAGCCGGACTTCAACCCCGACACGCTCACCTCCCGCTCCCACGCGGAGTACGACGCCAGCACCGACCTGATCGAGATGATCAAGGAGGACCTGGTCGCCGAACGCGTCGCCGTGGCCGCCTACACCGAGATCGCCCAGTGGCTGGGGGAGGGCGACCCCACCACCCGCCGGGTCTTCGAGGAGCTCCTTGCCCAGGAGGAGGAGCACGCCGACGACCTGCGCGGCCTGCTGGAGCGCATCCCGGGCGACCACCGCTCCTGAGCGTCTGCCTGCCGCGCGCGGGCCCGGCCTCCCGCACCGGCCGGGCCCGCGGCATCACGTCACCGGCTCTCCAGGCGCAGGGTCACATCCTTTTCCTGGTCGCCCGAGGCGGAGCCCTCCTGGGCGACGGCGAAGGCCGCCGAGAGCACCGTGACGACCTGGTCGACCGCCACATAGCCGCCCTGCACGGCGGCGGTCACCGGGCCGCTCAGCGACGGCGCACCGCCCGGCCCGCCGCCCGCCGGACGGGCCGTGTCAAAAACGCCGCTCCACACGGTCGGCCCGTCGGCCGGGCCGGGCCGCGGCGCCGCACCGGCGTCCCGGTCGGAGGCGAACGCCGCCCCCAGCACCGAGAAGACGCCGCCCGCGTCGTCGGCCGCACCGCTCAGTTCCACCGTGACCTGCGCCGAGGGTTCTCCCGCACCGCTCACCGTCGTTCCTTTCCATCGCGTCGTCACTTCGGGCCGAAGACCGCCCCGAGGGGCCGCAGTCGCCGGCTTCACCCCGAGGGCTCCTCCGGAACCGGCTCCTGGGAGGGCTCCTGGGAGGGGGCGTCCGTCTCCTTTGCCGTGCCGGAGGCGCCGCGCCGGCCGGTGCCGGCCTCGTCGGTGTCGGGCACGTCGTTGCTCCCGCCGTCGCCGGCGTCGGTGTTCTCCGCCGGCTCCCAGGGGTCCTGGGTGCCGTCGGCCTGCTGGTCGGGCGGGTCCCTGGGGACGGGCGTGCTGCCGTCCGCGCCGGGGGAGGCCGGTACCTGCTCACTCATCGATGTCTCCTCTCGACCGCTCGGCCCCCAAGGCGTCCCCGCCCTTGCCGGCGGGGGCGTCCCGGGGCTGGGGTGCAGGTACCCGCGCAGGGCAGGACAACTCGTACTGATCACCGTGGACCACCCGCGCCCGATCGGCGACACGGACGCGGCACGCACCACCGGCGGGCGAAAGCACGTGCGCGCCCCCGCGGCAGGCGGCCCGCGGCGCCCGGGCGGACCCGGCGGGGCGGTGTGAGACTGCTGGTGTCGCGCCCGCCCCGCCGCGGAAGGGATGGAAAGACGTGCCGTCATCGGAGCCGCCCAGCGGACTCGAGGAGTTCCTCGCCGACCCCGACAACGCCGTGCTGGACCTGGTCACCGCGGTCGCCCGGTGCGCGACGGCGCTGGGCGTGCCCCAGGCGGTCGTCTACCTCGCCGACATCCAGCAGCGCCGTCTGGTCCCGCTGAGCGAGGAGGAAGGCCCGGGACCGGCCATGGACGGCTCCCTGGCCGGCTGGGCCTACCGCACCCTCTCCCTGCGCGTGGAGGAATCCCCCATCGGCGGCATGACCGCCTGGCTGCCCCTGCTCGACGGCGCCGAACGGCTCGGCGTGGTCGCCGTCCACGCCCCCTTCCTGGACGCCACCCTGCTGCGCCGCGGCAGAGCGCTGGCCGCCCTGCTCGCGATGATGATCACCTCCAAGCGCGCGTACAAGGACAACCTCGTCCAGCGCACCCGCGCCGAGCCCATGCGCCTGCCGGCGGAGATGCTGCGGGCCTTCCTGCCGCCGCGCACCATCGGCAACGCCCACGTGGTCTCCACCGCCGTCCTTGAGCCCGCCTACGAGATCGGCGGCGACGCCTTCGACCACTGCCTCACCCGGACGGACCTGCACGCCACCATCGTCGACGCGATGGGCCACAACCTGCTCTCCGGCCTCACCACGGCGGTCGCCCTGGCCGCCTGCCGCAACGGCCGGCGCACCGGCGCGGACCTGCCAGAACTCATGGAGGCCGTGGACACGGCGCTGGGCCAGTGGCTGCCCGACCAGTTCTGCACGGGCGTGCTCACCCGCCTGGACCTCACCAGCGGGGCGCTGCGCTGGAGCAACTGCGGGCACCCGCCGCCCCTGCTGATCCGCGGCGACCGGCTCGTCGAGGGCGCCCTGGAGCGCGAGCCCGACCCGCCCCTGGGCTTCTCCGCCGACTTCCGCAGCGGCGAGCGCCAGGTGCACGAGACGGTCCTGGAGCCCGGCGACCGCGTCCTGCTCTACACCGACGGCATGACCGAGGCGCGGCTCTCGGACGGCACGGAGTTCGGCCTGGAGCGGTTCGCCGACTTCGTCACCCGCGCCTCCAGCGCCGGGGAGGTGGCGGCGGAGACCCTGCGCCGGCTCATCCACTCGGTCCTGGACGCGCAGAGCGACCGGCTGCGGGACGACGCCACCATCCTCATGATCGAGTGGCAGCCGTCCAGCCGGTGACTCCGCCGCACCCGGCTCTCAGTTCCGGTTCTCGCTCCCGTCGCCTTGGTGGATGTCCTCCTGGGCGGCCGGGCTGGGCGTGAGGGTGTCGCCCGCCTCGCCGTCCTTGGCGTGCTCGCGCTCCGCGTCGGGCACCGGCTGCTCCTCGGCCTCCTCCACCTCCTCCAGCACCTCATCGGCCGCGGTCTGGGCGGGGGCGTGCGGGCGGGCCCGGTGGCTGCGGTGGTGGTCCTGCATGGTGGTGTTCCTTTCGCTCACAGGGATGGTCTCGCTCACAGGGGCGGTCGTGCCGGTCGGATACGCCGTCAGGTCCCCCACGCCCGCCCGTCCGTCGTGATGACGAAGCCGCTGCGCGGCCGCGTGGGCATCCGGTGCAGCGGGATGCGCAGGTCCTGCTCGGGCACCCGGTGCTCCAGGCGGGCCAGCCGGGGCAGCAGGACGCTCAGGACGGCCAGGGTGACGTCCTCGCCCGGGCAGCGGTGCCCCTGGGCGGCCTCGCCGCCGCCCTGCGGCACCAGTTCGTCCCGGCCGGGCTCACCGCCGGTGAACCGTGCGGGATCGAACACGTAGGGGGCGGGCCACAGCGCCGGATCGTGGTTCTGCCCGTACAGGTCGAGCAGGACCAGCGTGCCCTCGGCGATCGGCTCCCCGTGCCAGGCGGTGTCCCGTGGCGCCAGGCCCGCCACGAACGGCGCGAAGGGGTAGAAGCGGCGCACCTCGTGGGCGAAGGCCCGCCCGTAGCCCGCCTCGTCCCGCGCGAGCGGCTCCCGCAACCGCGGGTGGCGGTGCAGGGCGTGGGCCCCGAAGACGGTGAACCAGGTCACCGCGACCGTGGGCCGGATGATGTTCAAAAGCTCGACGGCCGCCGTACGCGGATCGAGCAGCTGGCCCCCGGCGTCCCGGTGGGCGGCCACGGTGTGCACGGCGTCCCCGGGCGTCCCCGTCCGCTCCGGCTCGGCCCGGGTCTGCTCCACCAGGCGGGCCAGGGCCCGCTCCTGGCGGGCGCGGGCCCGCCGGGCGCGCACATGACGCGGCCCCGCGGTGGCGAACCCGTCGACCATCGCCACCAGATCCCGCGCCGTCTGCCGCGCCCCGTCCCCGGGACGGTCCGCCCAGGGGATCCCGGCCCACCGGCACACGGCGCGGGTCAGCACCACGCTCACCTCGTCGAACAGGGTGACCTGGGGCAGGCCGGCCCACTCCTTGCGGGCCTGCTCCCACTCCTCGCCGACCCGCTCGGCCAGCGCCTCGATCCCGGGCCCGTCCTTGAGCAGGGAGAGGAACAACGCCTTGCGCACCCGGTGCTGTTCACCGTCCAGCGTGTGCACCGCGCCGTGCCCGAAGAGCGTGCTGAGCACGGGCTCGGGCAGGGCCGTGCGGCGCCGCACGTGGTCCTCGTCGTAGAAGAAGGCCACCGCCTCGGGGCCGCGCAGGGCGATGGCGGGCTTGCCCATCAGCCGGGCGCGCACCACGTCGCCGCCGGAACGCCGGCTCAGGTCGGGCAGCCAGGCGTAGCCCTGGACGAGCAGGGGCAGCGTGCTGTCGATCATCGGTCTTCCTCCTCGGGATGCGGGATGCGGAGCGCGGGATGCGGGGCGTGGGGCGTGGGGGCCGCCGCCGTGCGGTCGGGCCCGGCGCGGCCGGCTCAGGGCAGCGGTGTGCCGCCCGTGGCGTTCACGATCCCGGCCGTGATGAAACTGGCGTGCTCCGAGGCGAGGAAGACGTAGGACGGCGCCATCTCCGCGGGCTGCGCGGGACGGCCCATCGGCGCCTGCGCGCCGAACTCCGCGGTGTCCGGCAGCGTCGCGGGGATCAACGGCGTCCACACCGGGCCCGGCGCGACCGCGTTGACGCGGATCCCGCGCTCCACCAGCATCTGCGCCAGCCCCTGGGTGAAGGTGACGATGGCGCCCTTGGTCATGGCGTAGTCCAGCAGGTCCGGACTGGGCTTGTAGGCCTGCACCGACGTGGTGTTGATGATCGAGCCGCCGCGCGGCATGTGCGGCACCGCCATCTTGCACAGCCAGAACATGCCGTACAGGTTGGTGCGCATCACCCGGTCGAACTGCTCCGTGGAGATGTCCTGGATGCCCTTGGGCTGGGCCATCTGGTAGGCGGCGTTGTTGACCAGCAGGTCGATCCGCCCGAACTCGGCCACCGCACGCTCCACCAGCGCACGGCACTGCTCCTCCTCGCGGATGTCGCAGGGCACCGCGATCGCCCTACGCCCGGCCTCGCGCACCCAGCGGGCGGTCTCCTGCGCCTCCTCGGCCTCGGACGGCAGATGGGTGAACAGGACGTCCGCGCCCTCCCGGGCCAGCGCGATGGCCACCGCCCGCCCGATGCCGGAATCGCCGCCGGTGATCACCGCGGCCCGCTCGGGCAGCAGCCCCGAGCCGCGGTAGGAGTCCTCGCCGTGGTCGGGCGGCGGGTCCATGGGGCCGCTCCAGCCCGGCGGGTCCTGCTCCTGCTGGGGAAACTCCGGCCGCGGCCCTCTGGTGGTGGGGTCCTGCGGACCCTGCTCGCCGGGGGTGTCCTTCATCTGCCGCCTCCTTGGTGCCTGTCCCTACCCTCCACACGAGCGGAGCGCCTCACCACCGGAAGGGCCGGCGGGGAGGCGCGCCGCGAGCGTGCGGGCCCCGGGTGCCCTGGCACCCAAAGGACAAAACACCCTCAGAAGGGCCTGGGGAACAGCGGCAGGCATGTGCAGGCATGTCCCGGGCGATCGAGGGGAGCTGAAGACCATGAAGATCCTCATCGTTCTCGTCGTCCTCGCCGTCGCCGCCGCCTGGTACATGAACTCCCGCACAAAGCGGTGAGAGCCGGGGCATGTCCCCGGCCGGGCGGCCGCCGCCGGCACGCCCCCCACGCCGGAACGGCGCGGGGGGACCCCCATCGAGGCCTTCCCGGCGACTTCCCGGCGACTCCCGGCGACTTCCCGGCGCCGTGCGAGCGCACGGCGCCGGTCGGCGCCCGCTGATCGGGCCGGGGAGAGGGCAGGCTGGGCAGGCTCTCAGCCCTGCCCGATACGGAAGCCCACCCCGTGCACCGTGACGATCCACTCGCGCGAGCCGAGCTTGGCGCGCAGGCTGCTCACATGGGTGTCGATGGTGCGCCGGGACCAGGAGCCCGCCCACACCTCCCGCATCAGCTGATCCCGCGTGACGACCGTCTCCGGCCGGGCGGCCAGCAGATGCAGCAGGTCGAACTCCTTGCGGGTCACGGCGATGCTGCGCCCGCCCAGGCGCACCTCCCGCAGCGCCGCGTCGATGCGCAGCGCGCCGATCGACAGGACGGGGGAGAGCGGGCGGGGCCGCATGCGGCGCATCACCGCCTCCATCCGGGCCAGCAGCTCACGCAGCCCACAGGGCTTGACCAGGTAGTCGTCGGCGCCGGCCCGCAGGCCAAGGACCACATCCAGTTCGCCGCCGCGGGCGGTCAGCGCCAGGACCGCGGTGCGCCCCGAGGCCCGCAGCAGCCGGCACATCTGCAGCCCGTCGACGTCGGGCAGGTCGAGGTCGAGCAGCACCACATCGACCTCGAGCTCGCCGCAGGCCTCCAGCGCGGCCCCGCCGTCGCGCGCCTGCTCCACGTGGTGGCCGTGCCGGCGCAGGGCGTCGGCCAGCGGCTGGGCGTCCTCGGCGCGCGCGTCCACGATCAGGACGCGCCAGACCTCATCCGCCGCCCCCGCGGCCCCAGCCCCGGGCCCGGGCAGGAAGTCCTCCCGGCCCGCTAACGCGCGGGCGCTGAGCAAGTCGGCCGACGCCTGGATCATGGCTCGCCTCCCAAGCGAAACGGACCTCAAAGACGGTTACGGGACGTCGGCCACCGTAAGAAACGCCGTGCCAGCTCCCGGTCATCGCACCGACAGAGAATCCTCAAGCACCTGCAGAGAACGTTCAATTACGGGCACGGCTTCGGGCAGCGACCAGGGGCGCCGGGCCCCCTGGGCGCTGCGCAGAGTTGCCGCACCGGTGCACCGCACCTGACACAGCCGTGCACCTGCGCTGGCAGAGCACCGCCGATGCTGGCAGCAGCACCCGACCCGGGCACCACCCCGGTTCCCCCGGCCGGAGCCTTGACCAGCGGCCGCGGCAGGCCGCCCGGTGCCACAAGGACACCTGGCAGTACCGCGGCCCGCTCCTGCGGCCGGCGGGACGGCGACGCTCAGCACGCCCGGGCGCGGACCGCGCAGGCCTCCGGTGCCACGTACGGATTCCTCCTGAGGGGCGTGAGCGCGATGAACGTAGGGGCCGTCGACGACGACGCAGTGCGCGGGGCCTGCGCCCCGCGGCCCGCCCGGCCCGGCGCGCACGTGCGCCCGCCCGGGTGCGGGCCCACCCCGCCGGTCCCGCCCCGGGCCCCGGCACGCGGTGCGGGGCAGCGCCGATGACCGCCGTCGCCTACGACCTCGCCTCGGCCGCCGCCCACCAGGTGCGCGGCCCGCTGGCCTCGATCCGGCTGCGCCTGCAGATGCTGCAGGACCAGCGGCCCGACATCGCCGAACTGCCCGCCGTGCTGGGGGAGGTGGAGCGCCTGGCCGCCCTGCTGAGCCAGATCCTCGCCTGGGGCGCGGCCCGCCACCCCGACCCCGCCCCCGAGCCGGTGGAGGTCCTGGACGTCGCCGCCGCCCGGCTGGAGGCGTGGAGCGTGGTCGCCGACGCCCGGGGCGTGGGCCTGGACCTGGGCGGGACCGCCGCCACCGCCCTGCAGGTGCACGGCGCCCTGGAACACACCCTGGATGTCCTGCTCGACAACGCGCTGCAGGCCGGACCGCCCGGCACCACCGTCACCTGCACCGTGCACGTCACCGAGCGCCGCGTGCACGTCGCCGTCACGGACGAGGGGCCGGGCATGACGGGCGAGGAGATCGCCCGCGCCGGCAGCCCCTTCTGGCGCGGCGCCACCGCGGCCGGCCGGATGGGCACCGGCCTGGGCCTGTCCATCGCCGCGTCCCTGCTCACCGCCTCCGGCGGCCGGCTCAGCCTGGGCCGGGCGGCCTCGGGCGGCCTCAGCGCCACCGCCGTCCTGCCCATGGCCCCCGACTGACCCCGCCCGCCCCTGTTTCCTCCCGTGCTCTGAGAAGGCATTTGATCTAGGCGTATTGCCCTGTATGCCCTAGTAGGTTTCTCGCCAGGTTGGTGTGGTCTCGTCCGTCATGCGTTTGGCGAGGTTGTCGATCGAGGCGATGTGGATCATGGCTTCGGAACTGGCGGTGAGGGTCTCGTAGTCGCGGGCGAGACAGCGGTGCATCATGATCCAACCAATACTTCGCTCTACTGCCCAGCGTCTCTTCACGACGTGAAATCCGCGCTTATCCGGGTTTCTGTTGACTACTTCGACGTCGATTCCGAGGTGGGCGCCGTGTTCGCTGCGTGCAGTTCCTCTGAGGGCGGCGTTACGAAACCGGACCGGCTTATCTGCACGTCAACTGACCTGGGCAGCCAGGTGGGTTGACGCTGTGCTCCTTGTTCTGAAATAATGCCCTCGTTGGGCAGAGGTCTGTCCAACGAACAATCAAGCTCCCGTGGCCCCGTAGGGGAACGGGAGTTTTTTGTTCCCTCATCCGCCACAAGCCCCGGCCCTAGGCCGGGGCTTTTCGCATGTTCGGAGGTCCTCCTTGTCCGACCAGCCGTCGTCGGGTCCACTGGCGAGCACGCTCCTGTCCACCCCGTTCTGGTCCCTGGGCGCGGCGGGCCTCGTCCTCGGTGCGCTCGTACTCCTAAGCGTCCTCGTGCTTGCGATCACACGCCGCGTGGTCGACAAGGCACGCCCCGAAGACCTTCCGGAGATCCTGCACGGGCTCGGCCATGTGCTGGCGAGCCTGGCCTGCTTCCTGCCCTGGGGGAAAACGCGCGAGAATACCACTTCCGAGCTGCCCCGATCTCAGAACGAGGCGCCCGAGGCATCGGTCACTATCGTCGCCGGGCAACTGGCGGCTCCCGCCATCAACTTGCGTGCCCCGTCAGGGGAGGGGGACCGATGAGGCGTCAACGTCCCTACCGCGACAGCACGCCGGCACGGGCGAACCTCAGCAATCTCGGACAGGTTCTGAACACCATCAAGGATCGCCGTGAGGTCGGCATGATGGTCTTCATCTTCGTCTGGGGCATCTCGCTCCAGGACGCCTCCAGGCGCCTCGGTTTGTCCGAGCGGGACGGAGAACGGGTGCTCAGCCGGGCACTATCCCACTTGCGTCACCCCAGTCGCTCCCAGAGCATCCGGGACGAACTGGATGGTGACCCACTCCGGTCGATGGAACTGCGCCGGTGGGCACAGGCAGCTGCACAAGACATGGTTGTCGCCTGTGCCCATTGCGGCCACCGGTTCGTGCCGGAGCACATCTTCATGGTGTCCGGCGGCCGCCCACCCCGGTACTGCTCGAATACCTGCCGCCAGCGGGCCTACCGCGCCCGCAAGAGGGCAACCCTCGACGACACGGCACAGCGGTCGTAGGGCAACGGATGTGGCCCCTCTTGTTGGACACCGTTCCCGAACGCCGGCAGCACAGCAAAGAACAGCAGACTGTCGGCGCTCGGGAATCGATCGGTTGCTGGACACGCACCTCTTGCACCGCTAACGCCCACCATGATCTGACGCCCATTCAAGAGAACCCGCAGGCCAATGGCTATTGAATGGCTAGCCCTCGGCATGACTATCTTCATCGCGCTCCACCCGAAGCCTCGCCCACACGGCGAGGCTTCGGTGCTTCCGCCATCCCTGCGCGTGCACGGCACGCCCCCGGGCATAGGAGAGAACCGCGATGAGCAAGAAGCCCCGCACCGCCACCCCGCGCGAGGACGAGCCGACGCCCTACCTCGATCTCCGGATCGGGGGCCTCCGCGTCACCCTGCGTCGCGCGCCGTACCGCGTGCTCTTGCTCGTTGGAGCGGCAGCGAGCGCGGGAGTGTCCGCGTGGCTCAGCCGCTAAGGGTGGGCTCAGGGGCATTCCTGTGGTGCGGGCTGGTGAGTTGCCGTCGGCAGCGGAGCCCGGCATAGACACTCCCGGCCGTGGTGGGAGACCCGGGTCAGTCGTGGCTGGGGGCTCCTCGGGCGTGACCGCTGTCCTGATGCCTAAGAAGCCTGTCTTTGAACCCTCGCCTGCGCCCCGGCGCCCGGCACGCACGCTCGGCGCACGGAGCCCCAGGACAGGTGGCTCCGCACACCGATCGCACGCTTCCCCAAGCTCTCGGCTCCGCTCGAGCAGGGGAGGCCCCAATCCGCCGCTGCGCCCACGCTTCGCGCGGACGACGGGGGTTCCAAGACAGGCTCTCAGGAACGAGCTGAGGCCGGGAAGTTGCTGCCGCGCAGCTTGTGACCGCCGCCGCGGCGCCCATGAGCGCCCCCGTCCCCCGAAACTGACAGCACAGGCGGGGGAGGCGGGATGCTGTTTCTCGAACGTGAGGCGGAGTGGGACCGGCTGCAGGGGGCGTGGCAGCACTGCACGGGCGGCGAGCCGGCGGTCGTGCTCGTCGAGGGCGCGGCCGGCTGCGGCACCACGCACCTGCTGCGCCGCCTGACCCGGCACGCCGCCGACCACGGGGCCTACGTCCTGCACGCCGAGGCGGCCCCCGACACGCCACCGCCCTGCCACACGCCGCCCGGCGCCGCCCTGCGCCGCCTCCTGCACGCCCTGCCCGCCGGCGCCCTCGCGCACCCCTTGGCCCCCGACTGCTCCCCGGAGGAATGGGGCGCCGCGGTGCGGGCACTGGCCGCACGGGCGCCCGTCGTGGTGTGCGTGGACGACCTGCAGGACTGCGACCCGTACTCCCTTGGCCACCTGGCCCACCTGAGCCGCAGCCTGCGGGGCGTACCGGTGCTGCTCGCCCTGGGCCAGGTCCTCGGCGTCCGCCCGCCCCACCCGCCCGGGCCGCCCCACCCGCCCGCGCCGCCCGCGCCGTTCCTGCGCCACGAGGCCTTCCGCCGCATCCGGGTGGGCCGCCTGAGCCCCGGCGCCGCCGCCCGGGCCGCCCGGGCGGACGACGGCACGGCCCGCGACCTGCCCCCCGCCCGCCTGTACGACCTCACCGGCGGCAATCCGCTGCTGTGCCGGGCCCTGCGCGCGGAGGAGCCGCCGCCGGGCGCCGGGCAGGTCCCGCGGCCGGCCCCGGACGGACCGTTCCTGCAGGCGGTCACCGCCTGCCTGCGGCGCAGCGGCGAACCGGCCGGCCGGCTCGCCGAAGCCCTGGCGGTGCTGGGGCAGGACGCGAGCGCCGAACGCGTCGCCGCGGTGGCCGGCATCACCGTGCGTACGGCCGCGCACGCCCGCGACATCCTGGACGCCGTGGGGCTGGTGGTGGGCTGGCGGCTGCGGCACCCGGCCGTCGCCGCCTCGGTCCTGGCCTTCCTGGCACCGTCCGAACGGGCCGCCCGGTACGTGCGGGCCGCGCGGACGCTGCACGCGGGCGGGGCCGGAGCGGCCGCCACCGCCCGCCGCCTGCTGCTGGCCCACGCCCCCGGCCACCTCCCGGCCGCCTCACCCGCGCCGCCCGGCGCGGCCCCCTGGGCGCCGCCGGTCCTGGCCGAGGCCGCCCGCCAGGCCCTGCTGGAGGACGACAGCGCCACGGCCGTCGACTGCCTGCGCCTGGCCGTACGCCTGAGCCCGCCCGGCGCCGGGCGCCGGTCCCTCACACTGCAGCTCGCCGCCGTCGTGCGGCGCACCGACCCCGCCCGCGCCGAGGAACTGCTCACCGAACCCCTGCAGGCCCTGGCCCAGGGCGCGTTGGGCCACGGCCCGGCCGCCCTGCTGGGCCGTCTCCTGCTCACCCAGGGCCGCATCGAGCAGGCCGGGGCGGCCCTCGAACACGCCGCCCGCCGGCGGGCGGCGGGCGAGCGGGGCGAGGACCCGCTGCGCGGCCTGCTCGCCCCGCCACCCGCCACCGCCCCGGTTCCCGGCGCGCCCGCGGCCGGGCGCGGCGAACTGCGCGCGGCCACGGCCGCCCTGTGGCCGGCCGCACCCGCAGGCGAGGACGAGACGGCCGTCGAACGCGTCCTGAAGGACACCCCGCTCACCCACGCCACGTTCGACCTCGTACTCCGCGAGATCCGCACCCTCGTGCACGCCGGGCACGGCGCCCTGGCCGCCGTGTGGTGCCAGAAACTGCAGGCCGAGGCGGACCGCGGCCGCGCCCCCGGCTGGTTCGCCGCCCTGGGGCTGCTGCACGCCCAGGCCCTGCTGCGCCTGGGCGACCTGCGCGGCGCCCGGCAGGCGGCCGCCGCGGCCGCCGCCGCCGTGGAGGACCGCGGCGGCCTCCTGCTGCCCGCCCTGGTGGCCGTCGAGATCGCCGCCTGCACGGCCGCGGGCCAGTACGACGAGGCGGCCCGGCGGCTCGAACTGCCCCTGCCCGACGCCCTGTTCGACAGCATCCACGCCCTGGAGGTGCTGCGCGCCCGCGGCCACTACTACCTGGCCACCCATCACCCCGCCGCCGCCCTCGCGGAGTTCCTGGACGCCGGCCGGCTGGCCGGGCGCTGGGCCCTGGACCACCCGCGGCACCTCCCCTGGCGCACCGACGCCGCCGCCGCCCTGCTGGCCCTGGGCGAACACGCCCGCGCCGCCCGCCTCATCGCCGACCAGGCGGCCCTGCCCACCGGGCGTGACGCCCGCCCCCACGGCACCGGCCTGCGGCTGCGCGCCGCCCTGGCACCCGCCGCCGAGCGGCCCCGGCTGCTGGCCCGCGCCCTGGAGGAACTGCGGCGCGGCGGCGACCGCCTCGAGCACGCCCGCGCCCTGGCCGACCTGGCCGGCGCCCTGCAGCTGACCGGCGAGGGCAGCCGGGCGGGGATGCTGGCGCGCCGGGCCTGGCAACTGGCCGCCGACTGCGGCGCGCAGGCGCTGTGCGAGCGCATCCTGCCGGGCCGCACCGGCCTGCCCGCCGAGCGCCCCGGCGGGCCGGCGGTACGCGAGGGGCAGCTCACCGGCCCCGAGCAGCGGGTGGCGGCACTGGCCGCGTTCGGCCACACCAACCGGGAGATCGCGGCGAAGCTGTACGTCACCACCAGCACCGTCGAACAGCACCTGACCAAGATCTACCGCAAGCTGGGCATCCGCCGGCGCGGTGAACTCCCCCTGGACCTGGAGTACGAGGACACGCCGTGAACGCCGCGCCCGTTCACGCGCGGGCGGCCGGCGCCGCGGTGCGGGGCGTGGTGCGCCCGCACCAGATGCCCGGGCGGATCTCGGCCCAGACCAGGTGGCCGGCGCCGTCCTCGCGCAGCCGCTCCAGCCAGCGCCGGGCGTAGGCCTCCAGGTGGCGGTCGCCCAGCACGCCCGCGAGCGTCAGGCACTGCTGGAAGTGGGGGCGGGCCGCGGCGCTGCCGGTGGTCTGCAGCGCGTGCAGGGCCAGGACGCGGCGGGCTTCGTAGCAGCCGCGGGTGTCCTCGGGGGCTTCTTGCAGGGTGGGCAGGACCAGGCGGGCGGCGGCGCCCGCGGCGCCGGCCTCCAGGTGGAGGTCGGCCAGGCCCGCAAGGACGCGCCCGCGCTCGGGGGTGCCCTCACCGCCCTCGCCGGCCCGCAGGGCGCGCTGGTAGAAGTCGTGGGCGGCCGCCGGGCGGTGGCGCTGCCAGGCCAGATCGCCCAGCGAGCGCAGCATCCGTACCGTCGCCGTGCGGTCGCCGAGCCGGCCTGCGGCGTCCAGGGCCAGGGTGTGGGTGTGCTGCCAGGCCTCCCAGGCGGCCGAGATCTCCAGAAAGGCGCTCATGGCGTCGGCCAGCTGGACGGTCTGGGCCCACAGGCCCGCCGCGTGGGCCTGGCCGGCCAGGGTGACCAGCGCGTCGCGGCGGCGGGCGAACCAGTCCAGCGGGGGCAGGTGTTCGCCGCGGGCGGTGTGCTGCGCGGCCAGGGACCGGCCGGCGGCCGCGCACAGGCGGGCCAGCGCCGCGCGCACGGCCGCGGTTGGCCCCTCGGCGGTGCGCCGCTCAGCGGCGAGCAGCCGCGTCAGGACGGGGAAGAGGTAGCCGCCGCCGTCCGGGCAGGGGCCCAGCAGGCCTGCGGACACCAGGGAGTTCAGGGCGTGCGCGGCGGCCTCGGGCCGGATGCCCAGCGCGGTGGCGGCCGCCTCGCCGGTGAACGGCCCGGCGGGCAGCAGGCTCAGCAGGCGGGCCGCGCGCAGGTCGGCCTCGGGCGCCGCGTCGTAGACCCCGCTCAGCTGCCGGTGGCAGGCCTCGTCCAGCGCGCGCAGTTCCCGCAGGCGGGTGCTCTCCGGGCGCAGCAGGGCTGCCAGGTGGGCGGGGGACTGGTGGGGGTGGGCGGCGAGGTGGGCGGCCAGGGCGCGCAGCGGGCCGGGGAAGCGGCCGCACAGCTCGGCCAGTTCGTCCCTGCCGGCCCCGTCATCGGCCGATACGGGCCCGGGGCCCGGGACGTCGCCGGGCGGGCGGGCGGCGGCCAGCAGCCGGCGGGCGTCCTGCGGGGCGAGCGCGTCCAGCGCCAGGGCGGGGCCCTCAAGACCGCCCAGCGCGGGCCGGCAGGTGACCAGGACCGCGCACCGGCCCACGAGCGGCAGCAGCGCCCGCAGCTGGGCGGCCTCGGCGACGTCGTCCAGGACCAGGAGCATCCGCCGGCCCTGCGTCAACTCCCGCAGCCGCTCGCGCAGTTCCTCGCCCGAGCGGGGCGCGGGACCGGGCGCGCCGCAGGCGCCCAGCAGCTGGACCAGCACCTGGGTGGGATCCAGCGGCCGGCCGTCGCCGCCGCGCAGCCGCACCAGCACCCGCCCGTCGGGGAAGGCCGCACCGGCCCCGTGGGCGGCGGCCACGGCCAGCGCGGTCTTGCCCGCCCCGGCGGGCCCGGTGATCTGCAGGCAGCCGCCGCCGGGAGCCCGGTCCAGCCACGCGGTGATCTCTGCCAGTTCCGCCGCCCGCCCGGTGAAGCGGGAATCGGCGGCGGGCAGCTGCCCGACGGCCACGGCGGGCCCCTCCGCCAGGCGCCCGGCAGCGCTGGCGGCCGCGGTGCGGGCCGGGCCCGCCGCGGTGCTGGAGCGGCCCGGGGGGCCGGGGCGCAGCAGGCTCCGGTCGCCGCTCAGGATGCGGTGCTGCAGGCGCTGCAGCCGCAGCCCCGGCTCGATGGCCAGCTCCTCGACCAGGGTGCGACGCAGGCCGCTGAACACACCTAACGCCTCCGCCTGCCGCCCGGACCGGTACAGGGCCACCATGAGGTGGGCGTGGAACTCCTCGTGCAGCGGCAACTCCGCTGCCAGCGCCTGCAGTTCACCCACCAGCTCCTTGTGGTGGCCCAGCTGCAGCTCCGCCCGCATCCGCTGTTCCAGCGCGGCGATGCGCACCTCGTCCAGGCGCACGGCCACGGTGGCCAGCAGGCTCCCGTGCGCGGTGTCGGGCAGCAGCGGCCCGCGCCACAGCGCCAGCGCCCGGCGCTGCAGCTCGGCGGCGGCCGCGTGCTCGCCCCGGTCCAGCGCCTCGCGCCCGCGCTCGTGCAGCTCCTGGAAGACGACCAGGTCCAGCTGGGCGGGGTCCACCTGCAGCAGATAGCCCGGGGCCCGGGTCAGCAGCGCCTGCCGGCCGAACTCCGGCGCCACGCGCAGCAGCAGCTTGCGCAGCTGCGAGATGTAGACCTGCAGGGTGGTCATCGCGGTGCGCGGCGGCTCCTCGCCCCACAGCTCATCGACGAGCGTGTCCACCGAGACCACCTCGTTGGACCGCACGAGAAGGGTCGCCAGCACGCTGCGGAGCTTGGCCGCACGCGGCGTCACCTGCTGCCCGTCGCCCGCGGCGCGCACCTCCAGTGGTCCCAGCACCCGAAATCGCACTCCGGCCCCCGCCCCTCGCTCAGCGCAGGACGCCCGGCCCGGCGGCACGCGTTGCCGGTTCCCGGGCGTACGGCGATGACCCACGCTAGAGGGCCCGCACCCCCTGACATCGGACGCCCCCGCCCCTGCCCGCCCCGGCACAGCCCCCTGCCCCGAGCGACCGCCCGGAGTCCCGGAGTCCCGGAGTCCCGGAGTCCCGGAGTCCCGGAGTCCCGGAGTCCCGGGGAGTCCCGACGTCCCGGAGGCCGGACGGCGGGGCGGCGGGCGGGGGAGCGGGCGCGCGGCCTTGGCGGCACAGCGCGCACACAGAACCACCACAAGCCGCGCTTTAGCCGTACTGGGCAGGGTGCGAGCGTCGGCACCGCATGCCCCCTGCCGGCGCCGTCACCCCCACGCGCCCCGAGGGAGCCGATGTTGTCCACCGCAGCCGCCGCGACGGCCCTCCGCCTGCGGGGGCGGCGCGCCGGCGGGCGGGGTCCTGCGTCCGGCATCGCGCCGCGCGTAGCGCGCACCCCGGCCCAGGCGGCCCGCACCCCGCACCGGGAAAACGCCTCCGGCGGGCACCCGCCGCCGCACCCGGACGCGGCGGCCGACGCACGGCCCCACGCCCCCACGCCCCGCCCGCCGCGCCGTACATCCCCCGCGCCCTGCCCGCCGCGCCGCATTTCCCTCTCGCCCCGCCCGCCGCGGCGCCCGCGCCCGCACCCCGCCCGCGGCCAGGGGCTGAGGAGATCACCGAAGGAGACACCGGCCCATGAACACACCGCCGCGGCCCTCGCCCGCGCAACGGCTGCGCGCCCTGCACCAAGACGGGCGGCTGGCCGCCGACTGGCCCGCGGTGGTGCCGCTGCTCGCCGAGGCCGCCGAGGCCGCCGGCCGCGACCGTGCCGGGGGCCCGGAGGAGCTGCTGGCCTGCGGTGAGATCCTGGCGGCCGTGGAGCCGGGCGAGGTCCTCGCCCGGCATCCGGCCGTCCCGCTGGCCACGATCGCGCTCACCGGGCCCGCCGCCACGGCCCGGCTCGCCCACCCGCTCACCGCCGAACTCGCCCGGCACGGCATGCTGCTGCGCCTGGTCACCGGCGACCGGGCCGCCTACTGGCGCGACCTGGCCGACCCCGGCTGCCAACTCGCCCATGCACGGCCCGATCTGACGCTGTGTCTGCTGGATGCGGGGGCCGTCTTCGACGAGCTGGCCGCGCCCTGGGACGTCACCGACGCCGAACTGGCCTGCACCCGGCTGGCCGCCCGGCTGCAGGCCATGGCCGGCGCCCACGCGGAGCGCGAGCACGGCACCCTCGTCCTGAACACGCTGCCCCTGCTGCGCCGCCACACCCACCAGCTCCTCGACGAGAACCGGCGCACCCAACTGTCGGCGATCTGGCGCGACTTCAACGCCGGACTGCTGCGCCTGGCCACCGCCTGCCCCCAGGTCGCCGCCGTGGACCTGGACCCGCTCATCGCCGAGACGGGCCCGGCCCGCAACGCCCGCACCACCGCGCCCTTCACCGACGCGCTGCTCGCCGCCTACGCCCGCGAGGCCGGCCACCTGCTGCGCGCGCGCCGCGGCCTGACCAAGAAGTGCCTGGTCCTCGACCTCGACGACCCCCCGGGAGGCGAGGACCCCGGGGGTGTGCTGCAGGCGCTGCTGCGCCAACTGGCCGCCCAGGGCGTGCTCCTGGCCGCCCCCGGCTCCGGACTCGGCCCGGACGGGCCCGCCGGCGTGCGGGGGATCGCCGAGCGGCTGGGCGTCGGCGTCGGCGACCTGGTGCTGGCCGGCGCCGGCGAGCGGGGGCGCGCCCTGGCCCGTACCGTCCTGCCCGGCGTCACCGTCCTGCCGCTGGGCGGCGACCCGGCGCTGCACGCCGAGCGGCTGCTGCAGGACAGCTGGTTCACCGCTTCGCCGCCGGCGATGCGCGAGCGGGAGCAGCCCGCCCGCCGCCCGGGCGAGAGCGCGCGGCGCACCCCCTCGCGCCGCGCCGTCGAACGCCGTGCGGCCGAACGGCGCAGATGCTCCTACGAGGAGTCCGCGCACGGCCTCACCGTCCGGGTCACCCTGGCCACCGCACCCGCGCACGACTACGCCCGCCTGGCCCGGCTCTCCCTGCACACCGACCCGTTCAACCTCACCGGCCGGCGGCTGAGCGAACGCCGGCTGACGGAACTGGCCGCCAGCCCCGCCCACCAGACGCTCGCCGTCCGCGTCCGCGACCGGTTCGGCCAGGACCGCCTGGCGGGCGCGCTCGTCACCCGCCGGGCGGCCGACGGACTCCACCTGGAGACGTTCCTGCTCAGCTGCCGGGTCCTGGCCCGCGGCATCGAGGAGGGCATCGTCGTGGCGCTCCTGGACGCCGCGGCCCGCCGCGGGCTGCCCGCCGTGCACGCCTGCTACCGGGCCACGGCCGTCAACGGGCAGGCCGGCGCCCTCTATCCCGGCCTGGGCTTTCGCGCCCGCCGCCCGCCCACCGCCGCGGCGGTGGCCCGCGGCGAGCAGTGGTTCACCCACGACCTGGGCGAGTTGCCCCCGCCCCCCGCGCACCTCACCCTCGACCTGCGCCTGGACGACGGGCAGGGACCGCCCCCCGAACGTACTCCGGGGCCCACCGGCCGGACCGGCTGAGAGCCTGTCTTTGACCCCCCGCCCCCGCGCCCGTTGTCAGAAGTCCTCGGTGACCGTGGCGACCGCCTCCAGGACGGCCCGCCCCGCCTGCGCCAGGGTCAGGGTGACCGGTACCTGGCGGCGGCCCTGGGCGTCCTGGCCGCACCGTCCGGCCACCGCCGCGCACCGCAGCGCCGCCCCGGGCTCCACATAGCCGCGGAAGTGCACCTCCAGCGAGGACAGGGCGCAGCGCTCGGGGGCGAACCGGTGCGCCCGCCCCACCCCGAGCAGCGCCGTCTGGCGCAGCGCCTCCAGCTGCAGGGCCGCGGGCACATGGCCGTGCTCGGTGACCGGCGCCAGGGGCCAGCCGGCCGGGACGGCCACCTCCACCGACAGCCGGCCGTGGGCGGGCCCGGCCGGGCCGTGCACCAGGACGTTGCCCGGCGCGGTGCGCCCCACCTCGGCGGGGTCCACCGGCTGCCGGGAGCCCGCCGCCCGCGGCGGCGCGGCCCGCACCGCGGCCCGGCTGAGCACCTGGTGGTTGCGGTGGACCACGGGCGGCAGGAACACGACGTTGGCGGTGCCCGCGCCGCAGGGCACGTCGTCGATCTGCAGCTCGGTACGGAACTCCAGGGCGCGCGGCACCCCGTCGATGACCTTGTCCGGGCGCACCCGCAGCAGTGTGGTCAGCAGCGCCGGACCCGCCCCGTGCGCGCGCCAGGCGGAGATGTCGGGGGCGGCGACGGTGAAGCGGTAGAAGATGCCGGTGCGGTTGGCCGGCACCCCGAAGTGGCTCTGGCCGAGGAACTCGCCGATCTCCCGGACCATTTCGGCGCCCGCCTGCAGATCGTGGAAGCGGTGCGGGCCGTCGCCGAACACCGGGTGGGCGTGCGGCAATTCGCCGGTCAGGACGAACTCCGCCTCGCCGTCGGCCAGCCCGGCAGGCCCCACCGGCTCCCACGACCGGAGCCGGTGCACCAGCCGCAGCGTGCCGCCGCGCGGCGCCGGTGCGCCCACCGGCAGACCTTCGTCGCCGCCCACGCGCTCACCCCCTCCGCGTCCCGCGGCGCCGCGCCGGCCGGCCCGTGCGGCGCCCGTGCCCCGGCGACAGCGTCGCCCCGGGGCGCCGGGCAGAGCCAGGAAGATCAGCTGGCAGCAAGCTGTACGGCATCAAGTCTCCCCCTCTCCCGCTCCCGCCGCGGCCCGCTGCGCCTCGCCGCGGGGCGCGCGGCCGACGGCCTCGTCCAGCGCCCCCGACAGCGCCACGTTCACCCCGGCCTGGAAGCGGCTGGTGGCGTCCAGGTCCTCCATGATCTCGGCGATGTGGCGCCGGCAGGTGCGCACCGACATGCCCAGGCGGCGGGCGACCATCTCGTCCTTGTAGCCCTGCGCCATCAGCTTGATGATGGAGCGCTGCACGTCGTCGGTGATCGCGGTGCCGTCCTCCGCGTCCGGCTCGAAGACCGTGCCCTGGGCCCACTGCTGGTCGTAGAGCTTGCACAGGAAGGCCACCAGGGTCGGCTCGCGTACGACGATGGCGCCCGGGCGCCGGTCCAGCTCGCCCTGCTCGGGCAGGAACACGATCTCCCGGTCGTAGATGATCATCCGGTCGATCAGCTGGTCGGTGGTGCGCACCTCCGCGCCGGCCGCGGTCACCTCGCGTATGTAGGCGGTGGATGCCGGGTCGTTGCGCACGGTGTGCTGGTAGAGATGCTCGACCCGGATACCGCGCGCGAGGCGCTCCAGGGTGCGCCGGCGGGCGCCCTCCAGCAGGTGCGGGGGGCGGGGGCCGCCGGGCTGGACGGTCAGGGCCTGGCTCTGGCAGCGCGCCCCGAAGTCCTCGATCATGACCTCCAGGACGCTGATGTTGGTGATGACGTCGAAGGCCTCCATGCGATTGCGGCTTCTACGGCTTTCGAAGTACACCGGCAGCAGCGACAGCAGGCTGTTGCGCGTGCTGGAGACCGACTGCTGCAGCTCCCTGATCCGCTGTTCGGCGGGGCCGACCAGATCCGCGGCCGCGGAGTCCGGGCTCGCCGGCGCCAGGGTCTCCCGGTCCCCGGGCACCGGGTGCAGCAGCCGCAGGTCCAGCAGCGTACGGGCGATGCGCGCCGCCTCCTGCGGGGTCAGCCCGAGGGCGGCCGCGATGGCCCGGGGCGCGTACTTGCCCGCCCGGACGGCGGCGCGGTAGGCCGCGATGGCCTGTTCATCCAATTCATGAAAACAGGGGTCAGATGGGGAACTTTCAGACATCGCTGCAACCGCCCCCGACGGAAAGAGAATTAGTTGCCATGCAACTTTACGCCACTGGCCGTCTCTTAGCCGAGATTAGTCCGGGTGGGCAGACTGGCGGCGCACAACTCAACACCGACTGGGGGATAGTCATGAGGATTTCCGGCATGCGGAGAGAGGTTGTTGGGACGCCCGTTGCCATCGGCGTATTGGGGGCACCGGCGGCGGGGGCCGCGCAGGCCGGCCGTGCGTCCGGTGGCACCGTCACCGCCGTGGCGGCGTCGCAGGAGGCGCCGCACGGCTTGGGGCCCGAGGACGACGGCTGGGGATGACGCCGGGCTGAGGTGACGGAAAGTTGAATGGGCAGGCCACCGGAGTCCGCGGTGGCCTGCCTCTTTGCGGATGCGCCCGCTCCGGCTGCCGACCGCGGTGGCCGGTTCGCGCCTGCCCGCCCGCGCGCCCGGGACGCGGGAGCGGGCCCCGGGCCGGGCCGGGGACCTTATCTCTTCCGCATCTCTTCCGCGGCCCGCGCCAGAAGGAATCTAGCCAGAATCCACTGGTTCTCAAGTGCATGATGCGGGGCCCCGGCGTGAATGCGCGGCGGGGTACGGGCCTTGCCGCCGGGGCCGGTAATCCGCCCACCGGAATAAGGTGTTCTTCTCGGGTATTCGGCGCTGCGGCGTGATCAATTGACGTCCGCTTGCGGCCCCCCGGGCCCCGATAGCGGACACCCGCCGGGATTTCCCGTACGAGTCCGGCGGAAAGCATTCCGCATAGCGTCCCGTCCCGGCCGGACAGCGGAATAACGGATACCGCGCCGCGTCCGGCATGACCAGCGCCTGCCCCCCCCTGGCCCGCCGCCCCGGCCCCGCGGCCCGCGCCGGGCGCGGGCGACCCGTTTCGTGCACGGTGCGCGCGAGACACCCGGCCGGCGGCGCCCACGCCCGCCCGCACCGGGGCGGACCGGCCGGCGCGGGCGGGCGAGCGGCCCCCGCGGGCCGGGCCCATGAACCTGGCCCGGACGGGCCAACGGCCCACCCCTCCACCGGCGCCGCGCCCCGTGAACGGCCCGCGCCACCACGCCACATCGGCGGCCCGCCGCTCTGGCGGGGTGGCCGGAACACGCGGCCGCCCCGCACGGCGCCACCGCGCCGACCACCCCCGCAGCGCCCGGCTGCTGGGCACCCCCGCCCGTCCGGTCAGGCCAGCCGGGCGGGCGCCGACCGCGCGGCGGCGGCCGGCGCCGCGGGCCGGCCGTCACCGGGCACCAGGACGACCGGGTCGGCGCCCGGCCCCACCACCTCACCGACCACAGCGGCCTCTTGCCCGCACGGATGGGCGCGCACCACCGCCAGCAGGGCGTCGACGGCCTCGGCGGCGACCACCACGCACACACAGCTGGTGGTCGCCGCCTCCAGGGGGTCGACCTCCAGCATGTCCAGGGCGACCCGCGCCTCGTACTGCACCGGCAGCGCCGCCTCCCGCACCCGCAGCCCCAGGCCCGTCTCGTCCGCGTACGCCCGCAGCACCGCCGCGAGCCCGCCGCGGCCCACCGCCCGCACCGCCCGCACCGCCCCCGCCGGCACGGCCTCCCGCACCCGGCCGAGCAGCCCGGTCAGCGGCACGCACCCGCCCGAGATCACGCTCTCGTGGCCCAACCGGGCCCGCACCGACAGGACATGGGCGCCGAACCCGCCGAGCGGGGCACTGACCACGAGCCGGTCGCCCGCCCGGGCCCGCGCCACGGGCGCGGGGGAGCGGAGCAGGCCGATCCCCGTGGTGTGCAGATAGATCTGGTCGGCCTCGCCCGCCCGCACCACCCGCGCATCGACATCCACGACGACCACACCGGCCGCCTGTGCCGCCGCGCGCACGGAGCGGGCCACCTGCCGCACCCGCTCCAGCGCAAGCCCCGCCTCCACGACCGCCGACAGCGCCAGCCCCAGCGGCACCGCGCCGGCCGCCGCCAGCTCGTTGACGGTGG
Organism: Streptomyces sp. NPDC058308; assembly: GCF_042880275.1. Classification (NCBI taxonomy): domain Bacteria; kingdom Bacillati; phylum Actinomycetota; class Actinomycetes; order Kitasatosporales; family Streptomycetaceae; genus Streptomyces; species Streptomyces sp. NPDC058308. The sequence continues at coordinate 192,703 of NZ_JBHVZA010000015.1, read as the reverse complement.
CGCACACCGCGGCATGGCCGATGTCACCGTCACCGTAGAACGGCGGATCAACGACATGCGCCCCCGCCCGCAGCACCGGCACACCGCCCCCCAGCCCCGGACACGGCCCGCACACGTCCCCCAGCGCATCGCGCAGGAACCAGCGCAGGCTGCCCGCCCCGCCCTCACCGTCGTCCGCGAGCCCCACCTGCGCCGTCCCGAGGGACGCCGCGGCAGGGGCCGAGCTCGAAGTCACAAGGCTCACCCCCCTACTCCTACGGGTATCGATCCACCGCGACACGCAAGCGGCCCCCACCGGTGGGGTGCCCCCGCCCCGGACAGGGGGCCCGCCGGGGCATCCCGGGGTGGGACGGCGCGATCCGCCGACGCCGGGCAGCGGCAGGGGTGCTGCGCCCCCGGCCCACCGCCCCGCCCCGTCACCACAAGTGGCGCTTTAGTTCCGCTGCCGACTCTGTCGGGACCCCCGACCGGCAGCCCGTCCGAGGAGCCTGGCCATGACGACCCGTATCTCCGGGCAGACGGCGTACGCCACCGAACTGCGCGGGTGGCTCACCGCCCGCCTCGCGATCTATCTGGCCCGTCCGGAGAACTCCATCGACCACGACACCCCGCTCGCCGCCTACGGCATGGACTCGGTGTGGGCGCTCAGCCTCTGCGGCGACCTGGAGGAGGAGAAGAACCTGATCGTCGACCCGACCCTGGTCTGGGACCACCCCACGGTCACCGGCATCGTCGCCCATCTCGCCCCGTGCCGCGCCGGAGCCCGCCCCGTCCACGGACAGTCACGGCACCCGGGCGGGCAGCCGCCGGGCACCGCGGTCAGGCCCGTGGCCCGGCGGGCGGGCGAGCCGGCCCCCGAGCACGGGGCAGGACCGCAAGATGCGTGCTGAACCGCGTACTTGGGGGAGCGCGGCGGGAGCGGCGCCCACCCGGTACGGGCAGCGCGGGGGCGGCGGCTTCAGGGCGCCTTAAGTCACAGTCCGTAGCTTCCGGGCGCACGCCGTGGGGGGTTCGAGCGTGGCCCGGCGCGGTGCCGTTCAGTCATGAGGGGGAACATGTCGACGGATCTGCAGACGTTACAGCCGACGGCCGAACTGGTGGGCCGGGAACTGGACCTGGTCGCCGTCCAGGGCAGACTCCAGGACCCGGCCGCCCGCCTGATCACCCTGACCGGGACCGGCGGCGTGGGCAAGAGCCGGCTGGCCGCCGAGGCCGCCCGCGGGGTCGCCGAGCTGTTCCCCGGCGGCATCCACCCCCTGGACCTGCCCGCCTGCCCCGACCTGGAGACGGCGCTCGCCCGCATCGCCCAGATCGTGCGCGGCGCCACCGCCCCCACCCTGCTCCTGCTGGACGGCGTCGAACACCTCGCGGGCGGCCTGGCCCCCGCCCTCGCCGGCCACCTCGCCGCCACGCCCGCGCTCACCGTCCTTGCCACCGGCCAGGAGGTCCTGCGCCTGTACGGCGAACGGGTCGTGCCCGTACCGCCGCTGCCGACACCGGGACCGCTCCTGGAGCCCGACGTCGCCGACGTCCAGGACAACCCCGCGGTGCGGCTCTTCATCTGCTGCGCCCACGAGGCGAACCCCCAGTTCGCGCTCACGGCGGAGAACGTCGAGGCCGTCGTCGACATCTGCAACCTCCTCGAAGGCGTCCCGCTCGTCCTGGAACTGGCCGCCCGCCGCCTGCGCCTGTACCCGCCGCAGGAACTGCGGGCCTGGCTGCGGCGCGGCGGCGACAGCCATCTGCCCGGACCCGTGGACGTACCGCCGCGCCAGCGCTCCACCCTGGCGATCGCCGACTGGAGCTGCCGCGGCCTGAGCCAGGACCAGCGCCTGCTGCTCGCCCGCCTCGCCCTGTTCCAGGGCGGCCTCACCCTGGCCACCGCCGAGAAGGTCTCGCCGCTGGGCGCGGGCGAGACGGCCGTGGCCCTGGAGGCCCTGTTGGACCGCAACCTGCTCACCCTGGAGGAGAATCCGCACACCGACAGCCGGCTGACCATGTCGCGCACCCTGCGCGCCTACGGCCTGGCCCTGCTGGACGCCGCCGGCCCCGGCCAGGCCGGCGCGGCCCGCCAGGCCCACGCCCGCTTCTACCAGAAGCTGCTGCACACCCTGGAGGACCGCTTCCACGGCTCGGAGCAGCAGCGCTGGCTGCGGGCCGCGGCCGCCGAACACGACAACGTGCTGGCCGCCTTGCACCACCTCACCGACGCCCACGACCAGCGGGCCCCGCACCGCACAGGCGCCGCGCACCCCCGCGGCGGCCGGCTTGAGCGCGAGCGCCCAGCCGCCCTGCTGGAACGGGCCGCCCTGGTCACCGCCTGCCTCTGCCCCTGGCTCATCCGCGGCGAACTCACCCAAGGCCTGCGCTGGTTCGACTCCACCGAACGGGCCCTGCACGACGAGGAGGGGGAGGAGGACGAGGAACGGCTGCGCGCCCGCGCCCGCCTGAGCACCGGCGCCGGCGTCCTCGCCGCGGCCCTGGGCGATTACGACGGCGCCGCCCACCGACAGCGCCGCGCCGTCGAGGCCTACAAGCGGCTGCGCGACCCGGGCGCCGGCGCCCTGGCCGCCGCCCGCCGCGGCTACGCCCTCTTCCGCTGCGGCGACCGGGCCGCGGGCCAGTCCCTGCTGTCGGCCGCCCGCACCACCCTCAACGTGCAGGGCGACACCGCCGGATCCGCCGAGGCCGCCACCGCCCTGGCCGAAGTCCTGCTCGCCGGCGGCGAGAGCACCCCGGCCCGCGCCCTGCTGGAGCGGGCCGAACGCATCCAGCGCCAGAACGGCGCCATCCGCGACCTGGCCCGCACCCTCCGCGTCACCGCCCGGCTCTGCCTGCACGCGGGCGACGAGAGCGCCGCCCGCGCCGCGCTGCGCGAGAGCATCAGCCTGTACGACTCGATCGACGAGCGCACCGAACTGCCCGCCGTCCTGGACACCTTCGCGCTGCTGCTGCTGCGCACCGCGGGCCAGCCCCAGCGCGCCGCCCGCCTGCTCGCCGCCGCCCAGGCCCTGCGCGCCCGCACCGGAGCGGGCAGCGACGGCGCGGACCGCGACCAGCTGCCGGGCGCCGCCGCCGAACTCCGCCGCCAGCTGGGCCGCACGGTCTTCGCCTCCGCCTGGGCGGAGGGCCTGCGGCTGCGCCCGGCGGCGATGGCCGCCGAGGCACTGGCCGTCGCCGAACCCGGCCGCGCCGAAGAGCGCAGCGAGGCCGGCGCCCTGACCCCGCGCCAGCTGCAAGTCGCCCTCCTCGTCGCCGACGGCATGACCAACCGCCAGATCGCCCACCAGCTGGACATCGCCGAGTGGACCGTGGTCAACCACGTCCGCCACGTGATGCGCAAACTGGGCTGCAACTCACGGGTCCAGGTCGCCTGGGCCGTCGGCAGGAGGCAGTGATGGCGGCCGCCCAGCGCACCCCCCCGACCCCGCCCGCCGCCCGCCGCCACCCGCCGGCCCCCGCCCCCCTCGCCCCCCTGCTCGGCGCGCTGCGCCCGCCCGCCGAGGTCACCCGCCTCTTCCAGCAGCAGGGCCGGTGGCGCACCGAGACCGTGCTGCACGACCTCTACCGCGGCGCGGCCCGCCACCCGCACCGCACCGCGATCGTCTCCCACCACGCCCACCGCCCCGCCCAGAGCCGCCTCACCCGCCTGACCTACGCCCAACTCGCCGCCTGCACCGACCGGTTCGCCCTCGCCCTGGACGCCCTGGGCGTACGCCCCGCGGACCCGGTCGCCTTCCAGCTGCCCAACCGCTGGGAGACCTGCGCCCTCTTCCTCGCCTGCCTGCGCATCGGCGCCGTGGCCGTCCCCGTCATGCCCGGATACGGCGCCCACGACCTGGCCGCCGTCCTGGGCGCCGCCCAGCCCCGGCTGTGCGTCGTGCCCGACCAGTGGGAAGGCGTCGCACCCGCCCAGATCCTCGCCGGCCTCGCCCCCGGCCTGCCCTGGCTGCGCCACCGGGTCGTGCTCGGCGACACGGCGGACACCGGCGCCGTCGACTTCGCCCACCACTTCCTGCGCACCGCGCACGAACGCCACCGGCCCGCCGCGGGCCTGGCCCTGCCCCCCGGCCTGCCCGACCGGATCTGCCTGGCCGTCACCTCGCTGGGCCTGCACGCCGCACACAGCATGGCCCTGCACACCCCCAACTCCCTGCACGCCGGCCTGCCACCGGCCCCCGAGCCGGGCGGCGCCAGCTTCTCCGCCCTGCCCCTGGCCACCCTGCCCTCCCTGCTGCACGCGGTGCTCGGCCCGCTCACCCGCGGCTCCACCGTCGTGCTCCAGGACCTCTTCGACCCCGAGAGCGCCCTGGACCTGATGGCCGCCGCCGACGTACGCCAGGCCTACGCCACCCCCGCCCAGTGGGCCGAACTCGCCGCCGCCCAGCACCGCCGCCCGCGCCCGCGGGCCGCACTGAGCCTGGCCCTCACCTCCGATCCCGCCGGCACCCCCGCCGCCCTGGCCCAGCAGGTCCACCACCTCCTGGGGGCACCGCTGCGAGCCCAGCCCCGGCCCCGGCCGCAGCTCCGGCCCGGGCCGTCCTCACCGACGGCGGTGTGGCGGCGCGAGAGCGGCCGGCCCAGCCCCACCTGGGGGCCGCAGGGGCACACCGGCCCCGGCGACCCGGTGGACCTGGACGAGACCGGCCAGCCGCGGCTGCGCACCGAGGAGGTCGGCGGCCTCTTCCTGGTCCCGGTCACCGAGATCGAGGCACGCCTCCTTGCCCACCCCCGGGTCGCCGAGGCCGCCGTCGTGGCCTGCACCGACCCCCAGCACGGCGAACTGGCCTGTGCCGCCGTGGTCCCCGACGGGGACCCGCCCACCCTGCTCGAACTGCGCGATCACCTCCTTGGCCAGGGCGTGCCGCCCGCGCACCTGCCCGCCCGCCTGGAACTCATGGGCGGCCTGCCCCGCGCCGAGAGCGGCGAGCTGCACCGCCGGCGCCTGCAGGGGGCCCTGGCCGCCCGCCGCCCGACCCGCTCGGCCTGAGCGCCCAGGTTCTGCCCCCGGCCGGGTTCAAAGACAGGCTCTCAGGGCTGTTCGGCCGGCACCCCGTCGAAGACGAGGATCCGGCCCCGGGTGTTGCGCACCCGCAGCGGCGCGATCGCCTGGTAGCCGGGCGAGTGGTACCAGCGCCGGGCGGCCTCGGTACTGGGGAACTCGATCACCCCGGTGAAGGCCTGGCTCTCGCCCTCCAGGACCTGGCTGGGCACACCGCGCACCAGGTAGCGGCCGCCGTGCGGCTCCAGGGTGGAGACGAGCTGCGCGCTGTAGGCCGCCACCTCCTGCGGGTCTCCGGTCAGTTGGGCCTCGGCTATGACGTACGCGGTCATCTGCGGTGTCCTCTCTGGGGTGCGACTGCGCGGACCGCGCGGACCGCGCGGGTCTTGCGGGTGCTTGGGTGGTGCGGCGCACGGGCCGCGGGCATGAAGAAGTCCCCCCGCTCCCGAAAGGGTGCGAAGGGACTTCGGCCGGGTGCGGCCGGGTGGTTACCGGCGGCCGGCGGAGAGGGGTTCGGAGGTGTGCCGGGGCAGCGCGGAGGCCGCCGTGCGGGTCAGGGCGGCGACGATCAGCAGGGCGAACGCGCCGAGGGCCGCGACGACCCGCACCACGTGCGCGCCCTGCCACTCGTCGCGCACGTCCGCCCAGTCGGAGGGCGGCGCCGCCACGTTCCAGTCGTTCTGGTCACCGTTGATCGGCAGGTTGATGGTCAGCGTCACCACCAGCACCACCAGCATCAGGGCGAGCGCCGCCACCGGCAGCCACAGCTGCCGGTCGCGGGAGCGCCGCAGCGTGACGATCAGCAGGACGGTGGTCAGGATCGCCGGGATCAAGGTGGCGGAGGCCAGGGTGTCCAGCGCGTCCAGCTCGACCTGGCGGACCTGCGCGTACACCGTGGCGTCGTAGTCGCGCAGCGAGGTCTCCAGGACGAGGACGGCCACGAGGAACCCGGTGAAGATCCCCAGGAAGATCAGGCTCGCGAAGCGCGAGACAGTGGCCAGGGGGCTGTGTTTCATTCCAACTCCTTGCAAGGGGCGGCGTGTGCGGCGTGATCGGCGTCGGTCTCGTGCCGTGTCCGGCGCGGCAGGCCCGTGCCCGCCGCGGCGGCCTCGCCCGCGCGCGCGGGACGCACGGCCAGCGAGGCCGCGACGGCACGGCCCACCGCGGCGGTGAACTCCTCGGTGGACCACGGCCATCCACCCGGGGCCACGTGCGTGAGCGTGGCGCGCTGGAAGCAGACCCCGAGCAGCAGCGCGGCGGCCGCCCCCACATCCGCATCGGCGCGGATCCGGCCGCGCTCACGCAGCGCCCGCAGGTGGCGCGCCACCGCCTCCAGCAGCTCGTCGGGGGCCGCGGCGGTCCCGTACGGCAGCGGGCGCAGGCCGGCCAGCAGCGCGTGGTCGGCGAACAGCGCGCCGATCAGCGGCATGGACTGCTCGTAGAACCACACCAGTTGGCGCACCAGACGCACACAGCACGCCTCGGCGTCCTCCTCGCGCACCGGCAGGGAGAGCAGCGCCCCGGCGGCCGGCAGCCGCTCGCGCAGCAGCGCGCCGAGCAGGTCCACCTTGCCGGTGAAGTGCCGGTAGAGGGCGGCCTCGGAGCACTGCGCGTCGGCGGCGATGGCCTTGGTGGTGGCCCCGGCCAGCCCCCGCTCGCGCAGCAGCTGCTCCGCGGCGTCCAGGAGACGGGCGCGGGTGGGGTAACCGTGTGCCGTAGTGGACATTCACTCACCCTTCCGCGTACGGGCACCGGCCGGCCGGCCGGTGCCCGGCGGTGCGGCACCGGGCCGCACCGCCGCTCTCTGCAGCGCTGGTCAGCCGCCCGTCTTGGCCTGCGGCTCCTGCCCGGACTGCCACACCAGGTCGAACACGAAGCGGCGGATGCGCCAGCCGCGTGCGGTGCGCACCGTCTCCGCCTCCAGATGCCCGCCGATGTCGAAGTGCCCGGCCGGCTCGTCGCTGTCCCTGACGTGCACGGCCATCAGGTGCGAGCGCACCCGCGCGCTGTCCCCGTCCACCTCCACGACGTGGTTGGCGCACAGGTGATGGGTGCGGGCGAACGTCGTGCGCGCCATCTCCTGGAAGCCCGCAAGACCCTCGATGCCCTTGAACTCACCGAAGGGGAAGGTCAGCTGCACGTCGTCGGTGAACACCGAGTCCAGCCAGGCGTCGTGGGAGCGGTCCCTGTCCAGGTGCATGACGTAGCGGTCACACAACTGGGCCACCTCCAGACGGTCGTTGAGCAGTCGCAGCTCATCGCGCAGCGCCGCCACGGTGGCGTCGTCCTCCAGCAGGGACATGGTCGTTCCTTTCTCCGGCGGGCGCGAGGCCCGTGAACGCCGGACAGGGGGGTACCCCGGTGATCCAGGGGGTGGGAAGGGCAGATCTCAGGCGGCCCGCCGGAAGGAACTGCTGCGCCAGGCACGCGGCTCGAAGGGGGTGGGCTGGGGCCGGTACCAGCGGGCCGGGACCCACCGCGCCTGCGCCCGCTCGTCCCCCTGCGCGGCCAGGCGCAGCTGCAGCACCGCGAGCAGCGCGGCGAGTTCCTCGGGGGTGGGATCGCCCCGCTCGATGCGCACCAGCGGCGCGGGCAGGGCGGGGGCACCGCCCCGGGGCGGTGTCCCTGCGGTTGATGTCGCTGCGGTCGGTGTCGCTGCGGTTGATGTCACTGCGTACGTCCTCACTGCGGCGGGTTGCCGTGCTTGCGGCGGGGCAGGCCCGCGTCCTTGGCCTCGAGCATGGACAGGGCGTTGATCAGGGCCGCACGGGTGGCGGCGGGGTCGATGACGTCGTCGACCAGGCCGCGTTCGGCGGCGTAGTAGGGGTGGACGAGCTCGCGCTTGTACTCCTCGATCTTCTGCGCGCGCATCGCCTCGGGGTCGTCGGCCGCGTTGATCTCGCGGCGGAAGACGACGTTGGCGGCGCCCTCGGCGCCCATCACGGCGATCTCGTTGGTGGGCCAGGCCAGCGCGATGTCGGCGCCGATGGAACGGGAGTCCATGACGATGTAGGCGCCGCCGTAGGCCTTGCGCAGCACCACCGAGATCCGCGGCACGGTGGCGTTGCAGTACGCGTAAAGCAGTTTCGCGCCGCGCCGGATGATGCCCTCGTGCTCCTGGTCGACGCCGGGCAGGAAGCCGGGCACGTCCACCAGGGTGACCAGCGGGATGTTGAAGGCGTCGCAGAACTGCACGAAGCGGGCGCCCTTCTCGCTGGCCCGGATGTCCAGCACCCCGGCCATCGCGGCGGGCTGGTTGGCCAGGATGCCCACCGTGGCGCCGTCGAGGCGGGCCAGCGCACACACCAGGTTGGGCGCCCAGGCGGCGTGCACCTCCAGGTACTCGCCGTCGTCGACGATCTCCTCGATCACCTCGCGGATGTTGTACGAGCGGTTGCCGTCGGCCGGCACCACGTCCAGCAGGGCCGGGCACAGCCGGTCGGTGGGGTCCTCGCCGCGGGCGCGCGGGGGCAGTTCGCGGTTGTTGGAGGGCAGCATGGAGAGCAGGTAGCGGACCTCGCCGATGCAGGTCTCCTCGTCGTCGTAGGCGAAGTGGCACACCCCGGAGGTGCCGGCGTGGGTGTCGGCGCCGCCCAGCCCGTTGTGGGTGATCTCCTCGCCGGTGACGGCCTTGACGACGTCGGGTCCGGTGATGAACATCTGCGAGGTCTCGCGGACCATGAACACGAAGTCGGTCAGCGCCGGGGAGTAGGCCGCACCGCCCGCGCACGGGCCGAGCATCACGCTGATCTGCGGGATGACGCCGGAGGCCTTGGTGTTGCGCTGGAAGATCCCGCCGTAGCCGGCCAGCGCCGAGACGCCCTCCTGGATGCGGGCGCCCGCCCCGTCGTTGAGGGAGACCAGCGGCGCCCCGGCCGCCAGCGCCATGTCCATGATCTTGTGGATCTTCGTGGCGTGCGCCTCGCCGAGGGCGCCGCCGAAGATGCGGAAGTCGTGCGCGTAGACGAAGACGGTGCGGCCCTCCACCGTGCCCCACCCGGTGATCACACCGTCGGTGTAGGGCCTTTTCAGCTCCAGGCCGAAGCCGGTGGCCCGGTGCCGGCGCAGCGCCTCGACCTCCTGGAAACTCCCCTTGTCCAGCAGCAGGTCGATCCGCTCGCGCGCGGTCAGCTTGCCCTTGGCGTGCTGACGCTCGGTGGCCGCCGAATCCGGGCCCTCCCGCACCCGCTCCTTGATCTCCCTCAGCTGCTCGACGGCGTTGTGTGGACTGTCCATCGCTTCGCTCCTCCCCGGGCGGGCCGATTGCTCAGACGGGCCGATGTCCTGCTCCCGCGGGCCTCATCGCGGCGCGCCGCCCGCCACGGCCGCCGCCCGCGGCTGCGCCACCAGCTCGGCGAGCAGCCCCGCCAGCTGCGCGAGGGTGGCCTCGCGCAGCAGGTCGTGCGCCACGAGCCGGATGTGCAGGGCCGCCTCCAGCTGCCGCTTGAGGTGCAGCGCGAGCAGCGAGTCCACGCCCAAGGCGCGCAGCGGCCGGTCGGGCCTGACGCGGTGGGCCGGGGGCACCCCCAGGGCGTGCCCCAGCTCCCGGCACAGCCAGGTCTGCAGGGTCCGGGCCCGCACGCCGGTGTCCATGGCGCGCAGCACGGACCCGTCGGTGGGCCAGGCGAACAGCACAGAGGAGTTGGACAGGGCCATGGTCGTATCGCTTCCATCTCGAGAGGGCACAGGACTGTGCGGGCAAGAACATGAGGACGGCGGGGCCGGGACCGGACTCAGGCGGCCGCCTGCCGGCGCGCGGGCGCCGCCGCACGGCGGGCCAGGCACTCCTCGAAGAAGGCCAGGGCCCGCAGATGGTAGGTGCGGGCCGACCAGCCCAGGCTGATGTTGTGGCCCGCCTCGGGCTGGCGGTCCACCACCAGGTGCTCCACGGACGCGAGCCGCTCGCGCAGCTCGGCCAGGGCCTCCTCGTCGTGCCGCCACCACGCCTCGTGCTCGGCGAACGTGAGCCGGGTGGGCACCCGCACCCGCGCGGCAAGGCGCGCGAAGGAGGCGGGCCAGCGCGCCGCCTCGGCCCGCTCCAGCTCGGGCATGGTGGTGACCATGTCCGCGCAGGCACGGAAGGTATCGGGCGGATACAGGCGCAGCGCACCCCAGTTGTGCCGCCAGTGCCCGGGCCCGGCGGCCGAGGGCAGCCGGTCCGCGGGCACCGCGAAACGGTGCCCGCAGCCGGAGACGTCCAGACCCAGCAGACCCGCCGGCAGCGGCGCGCCGGCCGCGCACGTCAACGCCAGCTTCCCGCCGTAGGAGTGGGCCAGCACGAACACGCCCGCCCCCACCTCGTGCCCGGCGGCGAACCGGGCCAGCGCGGCGCGCAGGGTGGCCGCCTGAGCGGCCAGCGTCTGGCCCCGGGGCAGGTGCTGCGCCGACGCGCCGTAGCCGGGCCGGTCCACGGCCAGCACCTGATAGCCAAGGCGCATCCCCACATCGAACAGGGACTGGCCGGGGTGCGCCTGCCCGTCGAAGTAGGCGGCGCTCATGCCGCCGCCGTGCAGGGCCAGGACGGTGGCCCGGGGCGCGCCCCCGGCCGCCGGGCCGAGCAGGGCGGACAGCGCCAGGCCGCCGGCGTCCAGGGTGATGCCCCGCACGCCCGGTGAGCGGGCCGGCCCGCTCACCGCACCCGCGCGGTGTCCGCCGCGCGCTCCCGGGCGGGGCCCGCGGCCGCGGGCGGCGCGCCGAACCAGCGGTGCAGCGCCGCCCGCAGCCCCTTGGGCGACTGGGGATCCTGGGCCTGCTCGGCCACCCAGGCCACATAGCCGTCCGGGCGCACCAGCAGCGCCGCCGCGTCCGCCAGCGCCCCCGGCACCTCGGTGCGCACCCGCGCGGTGACCACCTGCCCGGCCCACGGCCCGGCGGCCGCACACACCGCCGCGTCCCCGGCCAGGTCGAGCAGCACCCCGCGCGCCGGATGCAGCAGCTCCATCGTGCTGGTCGGCCCCGACTCGCCCGCCAGCACGCGCGGCGGGATACGGCGCCCCAGCAGCCGGTGGCCGCCGGCCATCGTGTCGTAGCGGATGTCGACCCCGCTGACCAGCCCGGCCAGATGACGCTTGACGTCGTCGTACTGGATGAGCTCCCCGAACAGGGCGCGCAGCGGGTCCATCTCGGGCCCGCCGACGAACAGCATGCCCTGCGCCTGGGTGTTCATCAGCAGCCGCGCACCGGCCGCGTGCCGCTCGGCGTGGTAGGAGTCCAGCAGCCCCCGCGGCGCGCTGCCCCGGCTCTGGGCGGCCAGCTTCCAGCCCAGGTTGGCGGCGTCCTGCACGCCGGTGCTCAGCCCCTGCCCGCCGGCCGGGAGATGGATGTGCGCGGCGTCCCCGGCCAGCAGGACGCGCCCGCGCCGGTACTCGGTGACCTGCCGCGTCGCATCGGTGAACGAACTGACCCAGTGGGCCGTGCCGTTGCTGATGTCCTCCCCGGTGATCCGCCGCCACGCGCCGGCCACCTCGGCGAAGGACACGCTGCGCTCGCGCTCCTGGTCCGGCGCCCGGTCCGGCACCACGATGATGCGGTCCACGCCCTCGCCCAGCGGCGCGGCCATCACCATGCCGTGCTCCAGGCGCTCGCCCAGAAAACGCGGCCGCAGCCCGCACCCGGCGACATCGGCCAGATACATGGTGCGCGTCGCGTCCGTGCCCGGGAAGGAGAACCCCGCGGCCCGGCGCACCGCACTGCTGCCGCCGCCGCAGCCCACCAGATACGGGGCGCTCAGCCGCTGCACCCCCCGCGGCGTGGCGACCGCGATCTCCACCCGGTCCTCGTGCTCCTGCAGCTCCAGAAACTCCCAGCCGCGCCGCAGATCCGCCCCCAGGGAGATCACCCACCGCTCCAGGACGTCCTCGGTGCGCGACTGGGGGATGCCGCGCGCCCCGAAATGGGCGTCCGGCAGCACGGTGTAGTCGAACTGCACCCCGCCGAAGTGACCCAGCGGCGCCACCTCAAGGCCCTCGAAGTGCGCCAGCAGACCCCGCTGGTCGAACACCTCCATGGCGCGGGCGGTGAAACCCAGCCCGCGGGACTGCCCGGTGGGCCGCTCCAGACGTTCCACCACGATGACGTGCGCCCCGCCCAGGCGCAGTTCTCCGGCGAGCATCAGCCCGGTCGGGCCCGCCCCGACCACGATCACGTCCGCGTCCATGCTGGACCTTCCTTCGAATCCGGTGGCCGACTGGCCTGGAACGCCTCAGCCGAAGAGCTGAGCGATGTGCTGCGGGGCCGTGGTCCTGCCCCACTCCACGGCCTGCCCCAGCAGCTCGGGGGTGGCCTCGAAGCAGCGGGTGGCCGGGTCACCGAGCGCGAACGGCGCCGGCAGGAACTCCGCCTCCCGCACCCGGGCGAAGATCCGCCGCGCCGCCTCGGCCGGCTCCAGCTCACCGGCCTCCACCGCCCGGCAGTTGGTCCGGGTGAACACCAGCAGCGCCTTGATGTCCTCGCCCACCGGGGCGGGCAGACCGGGCGTGGTGGTCTGCTCCAGATCCCGCAGGACCTGCTCGTCGCGGCCCTCCATGAACCTGCGGTAGGCCCGCTCGATGGTCATCGTCGGCATGATGCTGGTCGACTCCCACACCCGCAGCACCGCGTTGAACAGGTCGTAGTGGCCAAAGCCCACGAACGAGCTGTAGACGAGATCGTCGTGGACGTCGTACAGACCCTGCTGGAGCCGGTCGATGTAGGCGAACCGCTCGGTGGACCAGTCGCCGTCGCGGGCGGCCTCGATCAGCCGCCAGGCCAGCGAGTTGACCACCTCCACGGTGTTGGTCAGCCCCCGCGAGTACAGCGCGTCGGTGAACCCCGCGGCGTGCGCGGTCAGGCAGTAGCGCTCGCCGACGGTGCGCGAGGAGGAGTACTGCAGACGCCCGGTGCTCACCCACGGGCGCACCGCGCGCGCCTGGGTGAACTGCTCGGCGATCTGCGGGAACCGCGCCAGGAACGCGTCGAACTCCTGCTGCGGCGTCGAGCCGTCCTGGGGATGGACCCGCTCGTCCAGCGTGAGCCCCACACTGCACAGCGGGCTGAGCGCCCCCTCGTGGTTGTCGAAGGGGATCACCCACAGCCAGCCGCCGTCGAAGACGTGGTGGAGCGTGCCGTGGTGCCAGGGGCTGGGCTGCTTGTGGCCCGCCGCCGAGGGCGCCTGGTCATAGGCGGTGACGCCCACCATGTGCGTGAACATCGACCGCGAGTGGTGGCGGGCCCGGGTCGGCTCCTCGCGCAGGCCGAACTTCTCCGCGACCGGCGAGCGGAAGCCCCCGCAGTCCACCAGATACTCCGCCCGGTGCTCGCTGCCCTTCTCGCAGCGCAGCAACACCCCATCAGAGCCCGTCTCGATGTCCGCGATACGGGTGTTGAGCAGCGGATCGGCCCCGTAGCGCACCGCCAGGTTGAACAGGAACGCGTCGGTGTCCTGGCGGAAGAGGTGGCTCTCGGTGCGCTGCCACTCGGGCACCACCAGCTGGTTGATCTCCTCGGGGTTCTGCTCCTGGCCCTCGCGGTGGTAGACGAAGCCGAAGTTCTGCTTGCGCCCCGACATGGGTGAGATCTTGTCCTGGATGCCGCGGAAGGAGGCCAGCGCCTCGATCTCGGGCACCCGGTAGCGCTCGGCGATGATACGGGTCATGGCCGAGGTGTAGGGGATCGTCGACTCGCCCACCGCGAACCGCGGGTGGACACCGGCGTCGATCAGCAGGACCTTCACGCCGTTGCGGGCCAGGACCGCGCCCAGCATGCCGCCCGCCATGCCCGCACCCAGGATGGCCACGTCATAGCGGTCGTCCGGTCGCTCGCTCGTGTTCATGGCTCACTCTCCGAAAACAGCAGGGGACAGGACGGGGGACGAGCGGCGCGCCGCGCCCGGCACGGGCTGTGGCGCACCGAACCAGCGCGTGAGCGCCTGGTGCAGGGAGACCGCCTCGCCCGGCTGCACCCAGACGACGTGCCCGTCGGGGCGCACAAGCAGCGCGGCGATGCCCTCCAGGGGACCGGGCAGCTCCCCGGCCGGCCGCGCCGCCACCCAGGCCACCCGGCCGGGCCAGGACGCGGCCACCGAGTGCAGCAGCGCGGCCTCGGGGCGCAGCGTGAGCAGCACGCCCTGCCCCGCCCGCAGCAACTGCGCACCGGTGGACTCCTGGCGGCCCACCTTCAGGCGTACGTGCGGCAGGCGGGCGCCCAGCAGCGGATGCTCCCCGGGCCCCACGTCGTGCCGCACGTCGAGGCCGGAGATCATGCCCGCCAGATGCCGGCGCACGTCCTGATGCGGCAGCAGCTCGCCCATCAGCGCGCGCAGACTGGCCGCCTCGGCGCCGCCAAGGAGCAGCTGCGTCTGGGTGCGGATGTTGTCCAGGACCCGCCGGCCCACCGCGTGCCGCTCGCGGTGGTAGCTGTCAAGGAGTGTCTGCGGTGCCCGGCCCCGGGCGACGGCGGCCAGCTTCCAGCCCAGGTTCACCGCGTCCTGCAGCCCCAGGTTCAGGGCCTGGCCGCCGATGGGCATCTGCTGGTGCGCGGCGTCGCCCGCGAACAGCACCCGGCCCTGGCGATAACTCTGCAGGAGCCGGCAGGCATCGCCGAAGGAGTTCACCCACAGCGGCACCCCGCAGGCGATGTCCTCCCCGGTGACCCGCTTCCACACCGCGCACACCTCGGCGAAGTCCGGCTGCCCGGACCGCTGCGGGGCCGGTGCGCCGAACTCGTGGACCATCACCCGCGTCACGCCGTCGGCGCGCCGGGCGGCGATGGCCAGCCCCGCCGGCAGCCGCTCGAAGCGGCGCTCGGCGATGTCGAGGCCGGCGACGTCGGCGCGCAGCAGTTCGCGCCCGGCGTCCTGGCCGGGGAAGGCGGCGCCCAGCAGGCGGCGCACCGTGGAGCGTTCGCCGTCGCAGGCGGCCAGGTAGCGGGCGCGCACCCGCACCGGGCCGTCCGGGCCGGCGGCCACCACCTCCACGCCCGGCCCGCTCACCCGCACCGCGCGCACGTCGTGCCGGCGCCGCACCCGCGCGCCCAGGCCCGCCGCCCAGTCGCCGAGCAGCTGTTCGGTGCGGGTCTGGGGCACCTTCCACTGCCCCGGGTGGGTGCTCTCCAGCGTCAAATCCAGCGGCAGCCCGCCGAAGTGCCCGCGCACCTCGCACGGCGGCGTGCCCAGCTCCTGGAGCAGGCCGCGGCTGTCGAGGATCTCCATGGTGCGGGCGTGCAGCGTCGAGGCCCTCGACTCCGTGGTGGGGCCCTCGCGCCGGTCCAGTACGACCACGTCCGCGCCGCCCAGGCGCAGTTCACCGGCGAGCATCAGCCCGACCGGCCCCGCGCCCACCACGACGACGTCGCTCTCCACACGGTCCACGGCCATGATCAGTGCTTCTCCGCGTAGTCCTTGGCGTGGCCCAGCGTGGCCCGGCTGTTGGTGGACAGCGCGCCGCGCACGTAGTCGCGGGCGTCGGCGACGGTGGCGTCCGCGCCCAGGATCCGCGCGATGTTCGCCGTGTTGAGCACCACGGTGTGCTGCGAGGTGGCGGTGGTGACGCCGTCGGCGCCCTCCTGGAAGGTCCAGTAGCCGGTGTGCAGCGTCATCAGCGCGGGCAGCGTGACCTGCTTGTAGGCGATCTTGTGGTGCGGGAAGCAGACCCGGTAGGACTTGGTGGTGTGCACCGAGCCGTCCTTGGCGCGGGTGTCCATCTCCAGGCTCTGCAGGCCCGGGGTGTCCTCCTGCAGGCGCACGGTCGCCACGTGCGGCAGCCGCTCGGCCCACGCCCCGGCCTCGTTGACGAAGTCGTACAGGTCCTTGGCGCTGCCCCGCACCTGCACGCTGTCCTCGAAGGAGAACGTCAACTCCCCGGCGGCCACGGCCAGTTCCACATTGGCCTTCAGGGCGGCCAGCTCGGCGCGCGAGTTGCGGTCCACGGCCTCCTCGATCCACTGCAGCCCCGCCGGGTCGTCGTCGAGGGCCCGGTAGTCGTGCAGGAGGCGGATCCGCGAGGCGTTCGCGGACAGCGGCTCGATCAGCCAGGTGCCGCCCATCGCGGCGACCGGCGGCGTGGACACCTCCTGACGGAAGGTGATCTTCAGGTCCGTGCCGTCCAGGGTGCGGCGCGAGGTCCAGTGCTTGGCCTCGCCGTTGGCGGTCGCCCAGATCCGGATGCGCTCCTCGCGCTCGCCCTGCTCGACGTGGTCGACGTGGATGGTGGGCGGGAAGATCCGCGGCCAGTTCTCCACCTCGGCGATCAGCCGGTAGACGGTCTCGGCCGGGGCCGCCACCGTGATCTCGTGCTCGACCTCACGCGTCGTCATGGTCAACTCTCCTTGGTGTGTTGGCTGGTGGGGCCGGGCCGGGCCGGATTCAGAAGTTGCCCAGGCCGCCGCAGACGTTCAGCGCCTGCGCGGTGATGGAGGCGGCGGTGTCGGAGGCCAGATAGCCGACCAGGCCCGCGACCTCGTCGGGCGTGGAGTAGCGGCCCAGCGGGATCTTCGCCTGGAACTTGGTGAGGATCGCCTCCTCGCTCGTGTCGTAGGCGGCGGCGTAGCCCTGGCGCACCCGCTGCGCCATCGGCGTCTCCACATAGCCCGGGCACACCGCGTTCACGGTGATCCCGCTCGGCGCCAGCTCGTTGCCCAGCGCCTTGGTGAAGCCGACGACGCCGTGCTTGGACGCGGAGTAGGGGGCGCCGAGGACCACGCCCTGCTTGCCCGCGGTGGAGGCGATGTTGATGATCCGGCCGCGGTCCTTGTGCCGCATGCCGCCGGCGTTCAGGACCGCGCGGGTCATGCGGAAGACGCTGTTGAGGTTGGTGTCGATGACGTCGTCCCACAGCTCGTCCTGGATGTCGGCGGTGACGCCGCCGCCGGACCGGCCCGCGTTGTTGACCAGCACGTCCACGGGGCCGAAGCGGTCGACGGCGCCGGTCACGAAGGCGGCCACCGAGGCGGCCGAGCGCACGTCCAGGGCGGCGCCGTCGACGTCCAGGCCCTCCTCGCGCAGCTGCTTGACGGTCGAGGCGACGTTCTCCGCGGTGCGGGCGCCGATGAACACCTGGTGGCCCTGCCCGGCCAGCAGCCGGGCGACGGCCAGGCCGATCCCGCTGGTGGCTCCGGTGACGAGGGCGACACGCTTGTCCTGCTGCATGATGTCAGTTCTCCCTGGATTGGCCGGGTCAGACCGCGGCGGAGGCGGACAGCCGTGCGTTGACGGCGGCGATCAGAGCGCGCGGGGTGCGGTTGTCGGCGAACACGTCGTCGTCGAGGGCGATGCCGTACTCGCGCTCGATACGGCTGCCGGTCTCCAGCAGGGCGAGCGACTCGTAACCGAGGTCGTCGAAGTCCTGGTCGAGGATGTCGCCCTCCAGGGCGGCACCGTCGTCGGCGCCGGCGCCCTCCAGGAGGATGCGCGTGAGGTCGGCGAGCGCGAACTGAGGAGTACTCATGATGGCTGTCCCTTCGGATGGGCGGATCTCGTGGCGCGGCGGGCGGGCAGGCAGCACAAAGGCCGCACCGGGCACAAGGCCCGGTACGGCCGGAAAGGGGCTGCGGCACCCGCGGATACGGCGGATACGGCGGGTGTGACGGATACGGCGGATGCGGCGGGTGTGACGGATACGGCGGATGCGGCGGTGAAACCCCCGCGGGCCCCGCCCCCCAACGCCGACGCCCCTGCCGGCGGCGGGGGATTCACACCGGCAGGGGCGCGCTTGGGGGGAGGGGCCCGCACCGGGCCCGCTCACAGGCCGGCCGCGGAGAGGCGGCCGGAGGTCGGATCAGGCGGCGAACAGCCTGCGCTTTTGGTAACTCGACTCCCAGAAGAGCTTGTTGAGCACCTTCACCGGGGCGGGCATGGTGTCCAGGAACCGCTTGCGCTCGGCGACGTCCCGGCCGTCCATGACCCAGGGAATGTAGACGGCCGCGCCCTTGGGACCCTGCTTCTTGGCCATCGCGCTGCGGAAGGCGTCCCAGTCCTTGTTGGTCAGCACGTCCTGGATGAGCGGCAGCGCCGCGTCCTCCTCGTGGCGCATGTGCGAGCCGAGCGCCTGCGCCAGCCGCTCGACCCGCTCGCCCAGGTCCGCGGACTTCTGGTCCATGCCCGCATCGACGGCGCTGAGCACCGCGTCCAGCGAGGCGTGCTCCGCCTCCATCTCGGCCAGGAGCTTTTGGTCATCGGGCCGCCCGGTCACCTGCTGCTTGACCCGCGGCCACAGCACGGCGTCCTCCACGGTGTGGTGGACGTGCAGCTGGCGCTTGAAATTCTCCCAGCCGGCCCGGACCTGCGGGGTGCCGGCCCGGCCGGACGCCACGGCCGCCGCGAACCTTTCGAGGTCACGCCGGAACGCATCGTGCGTCGCGTACATGACGGCGAAGTTGATCGGAGCCTGCTGTGCAACTGCCATGGTGAGCCGTTCCTTTCGTCGGCGACCGGCCCCCGCCGGTCGACATATCAGACAACGCGCGGCCGCGGAGGGGGAGTTCGGATCTCCGCAGCCGGACTCCCGCCACCCCGCGGCCGGGGCTGCCCTCGCGAACGAGAGGGGAACGGCATGGACGTGTGTGACATGGAGCCCCGATTCTGTGAGGTGAAACACATCCGGCGGGCGGATGTCACACTCCGGCCCGGCCGCGGCCTCACAACGGTGAACGCGTCACACGGGAGGTGCACCATGTCCGGGAGTGCGGAAGACGACTGCAGCGGCGAGGACTTCGGCGGCGACGACGCCGTGCACGAGGACTCCAGCGGCGACACCGTGCACGAGGGCGTCACGGCCGACGACGCCGTGCACGAGGGCGTCACGGCCGACGACGCCGTGCACGAGGACGTCACGGCCGAAGGCGCCGTGCAGGACGTCATCGAAGCCTCCACCGAGGTCTTCGTCGGCTATCGGGAACTGCTCTTCTCCATCGTCTACAACCTGCTCGGCTCCGTCGCCGACACCGAGGACGTCCTGCAGGAGACCTGGCTGTCGTGGTCGGGCAAGAAGAGCCGCTCTCCGCGCCAGGAGATCGAGAACCCGCGGGCCTACCTGGTGCGGATCGCCGTCAACCACGCCCTGGCCCGCAAGGACGCCATCACCCGCAGGCGCGAGACGTACGTGGGGCCCTGGCTGCCCGAACCCCTGATCACCAAGACGGCCGAGGGCCCCGCGCCGGACGTCGCCGAGCAGGCGCTGCGCACCGAGTCGGTGTCGATGGCGATGATGGTGGTCCTGGAGACGCTGACCCCGCTGGAGCGGGCGGTGTTCGTGCTGCACGAGGTGTTCGGCTACGCGCACACCGAGATCGCCTGCATCCTGGACCGCAGCCCCGCCGCGGTGCGCCAGCTCGCCCACCGGGCCCGCGCCCACGTGCAGGCGCGCCGCCCCCGCTACGAGACCACCCCGCAGGTCCAGCAGGAGGTCACCGAACGCTTCGTGGCCGCGGCGCTGGGCGGCGACCTCGACGCGCTGATGGAGATGCTGGCCCCGGAGGTCACCATGTGGACCGACGGCGGCGGCAAGGTCCGCACCGCGGGCCTGCGGCCCGTCTCGGGCCGCGACAAGGTCTGCCGGATGCTCGCCGGGTACGCGGAGCGGGCCCCCAAGGACATCGACATCCACTACCGGCACGTCAACGGCGATGCCTCGGCGGTGGTCTTCTCCGAGGAGTCGCCCTACGCCGTCATCGTCATGGATCTGACGCCCGCCGGCGACCAGGTGCGCGGCATCTACGCCGTCACCAACCCCGACAAGCTGGCGCGGGTGCGCTCCGGCGGCGATGACGAGGAGTGAGCGCAGCAGGTCAGCGCGGGCGGGGGCCGGGCAGCGGATCGCTGTCCTCGCCCCGGCCGCCCGCGGCCACCGGCACCGAAGGCCCGGCGCCCGCCGTGCTCTCAGGCCGCTGCGGGCCGGTGGCCGCGGGGGATCCGCTCATGCCGAGCAGCCGCAGCAGCGGGCCCGCCATGGCGGTGGTGAGAAGGGCCATGACCACCATCATGGTGAACATCTGCGCCGAGATCAGGCCCAGTTCGCGGCCGATGCCCAGGATGACGAGCTCGGTCAGGCCGCGGGTGTTCATCAGGGCCCCGAACGCGGTGGCCTCCCGCCAGCCCAGGCCCGCCGCCCGGGCGGGCAGGGCCGCCCCGGCGAACTTGCCCAGGACCGCGGTCACCACGACCAGCGCCAGGGCCAGCAGCCCGGAGGCGCCGAGCGCGCCGATGTCCACCGAGAGCCCGGTGACGACGAAGAACACCGGCAGCAGCAGCGTGGAGACCTTCTCGATGGGCGCCTCGACCTCGTGGTGCAGCTCGGGGACGCGCCGGCGCGGCATGACCAGCCCGAAGGCGAACGCGCCGAAGATGGCGTGGATCCCGATCCAGGAGGTGACGAAGGAGGACACGAACACCGCCGAGACGATCAGGACGAGCAGGGTGCTCCGGCCGGTACGGGCCCGCTGCCGCAGCAGCACCCGGGCCAGCAGCGGGCGCACCGCGAAGGCCATCACCAGGCCGTAGGCCACGGTCAGCGCGAGGACCAGGAAGAACTCGCCGGTGCCGCCCGCGCCCGCCACGGCCACCACCAGGACGAGCACACACCAGGCGACCACGTCGCCGATGGCCGCGCAGGCCATGGCCAGGGTGCCCACCCGCGTGGTGGACAGGCCGCCGTCGCGGATGATGCGGGCAAGCACCGGGAACGCGGTGATCGAGAACGCGGTGGCGAGATAGAAGACGAAGGTGCCCCGGCCCACGTCGTCGGTGCCCTGCGAGGAGTACAGCAGGGCCGCGGCGCCCGCGCCGAGCGCGAAGGGCACGGTCATGGCCAGCGCGGCCACCGCGCCGACCGAGCGTCCCCGCCCGCGCAGCCGGGTCAGGTCGAGCTCCCAGCCGGCCAGGAACATGAAGAGCACCAGGCCGACCTGGGAGATCGCGCCGAGCAGCGGCCGGGCGTCGTCGGGGAAGATCCGTGCGGGCAGATCGCCCGGCAGCAGCCCCAGCAGGCTGGGGCCAAGGAGCAGGCCCACGGCGATCTCCGCGACGACGGGCGGCTGGTGCAGCCGGCGTACGAAACGGGCCATCGCGGCCCCCGCGAGCAGGACGACCGCAACATCGATCAGGACAATCGCTTCCAGTGGCAGGGCATCGCCCGTCGCCATCTCGCCTCCACACGCATCACGGAATGCGGGGTGCCGCCGGCCGGTACCCGGTCGGACAGCCACCGCCGTTCACGACCGGACCCCCGGGTGGGGGGCCTTGGGGTAACGGTTCAGGTGCGCTCGGGCACCTCCCTGAGCGGGCGGGGCTCCACGGGGCGCAGCTCGATGAAGTCGAAGGCCTTGAAGCGGCGCAGCAGGGGCCGCAGCGGGGCCGGCACGACGGCCTGCTGCTCGTCCACGAACACCCGCGGGTCGGCCAGTTGGATGCGCCGGCCGCGGGTGTGCAGCTCACAGCCGTTGTGGGCGAGGGTGTTGCGCACCCAGTCCGACTGCGGTCCATAGGGCAGCGACATCACGTAGTGCGGGCCGCTGCGGAAGACCTTGACGGGGGTGCGGTAGGCGCGGTTCGACTTGCGGCCGCGGTGCACGACGGCGCCGAAGCCCGGCATACGGGTGAGCACCGGGCCCACGAACCGGTTGGCGAATCTGCGGTTGAAACGGGCCAGGCGCCGCTGGACGGACGCGCCGGGGGTTTTGGTGGTGCCGGACATCCACGGCTCCCTCTGCTGGTCGGGTCGGTGGCCGGGAACACGAGGGGTTCCTAGCTGTCGAACATGGGGTGCGGGCCGTGGGGTTCGTCCTCCAGGGAGCCCATCGAGCCGCGGAAGAAGATCAGCGGTTCGGTGTCGGCGCGCGGCACCCCGAGTTCGGCGACCTCGCCGACGAAGATGGTGTGGTCGCCGCCCTCGAAGGCGTTGACCAGGCGGCAGGAGAGGAACGCCATGGCCTGGCCGAGCACCGGCACGCCCACGCTGGAGTAGCGGTGCTCGACATCGTTGAGGGCCGCGGTGTGCTTGCCCGCGAACGCCCAGGCCAGCGGCTCCTGCCGGCCGGCCAGGAAGTTCACGGTGTAGGCGCCGGACTCCTCCACCAGGGCGCGCAGCCGGGAGGCCTGGTGCAGGCAGAACAGCACCAGGGGCGGGTCGAGGGAGACGGAGGTGAAGGAGTTGACGGTGGTGCCGGCCGCGCGGTCCCCGCTGCCGCTGGTGATCACGGTCACGCCGGTCACGAAGAGGCCGCACACGGTGCGCAGCGTCTTGCCGTCGATGGCGCGGGCCGGCTGCTGTCGTTGGAGGTCTGTCGGCGTCGCGGTCATGCGCGCCTCCTGGGATGGGGAGAGTCGGATGCGGGCGGGCCGGGTCAGCTGACGCTCTGCGCGAAGGTGAAGACCCGGTGCGGGTCGTAGGCCTTCTTCACGGCGACCAGGCGCGGGTGGTTCTCGGCGTAGTAGGAGCGCTGGAAGTCCTTGAGGGCGGGGTCGATGAAGTTCTGGTAGGTCTCGCCCGAGGAGTAGGGGTCGATGGCGGCGAAGCCGCGGTCCACCCAGGCCTGGCCGGCGGCCTTGTCGG
Organism: Streptomyces sp. NPDC058308; assembly: GCF_042880275.1. NCBI lineage: Bacteria > Bacillati > Actinomycetota > Actinomycetes > Kitasatosporales > Streptomycetaceae > Streptomyces > Streptomyces sp. NPDC058308. Next base: position 170,182 of record NZ_JBHVZA010000015.1, on the reverse strand, counting down.
CGGCGGTGGGGGTGGCCGAACCGGGGATGGCCACCAGGAAGTTGGTGGTGACGATGCTGTCGCGGTGCACGTAGGCGGTCGCGGTGCGGCTGAGGTCGGCGGCGGCCCCGCCGACGGGCAGTATCTGCATCTGGTGCATCTGGCCTGCCCGGCGCTCGGCGTCGAAGACGGCCAGGGCGCCGGCCCAGCCGGTGCGGGCCATGGGCTCGCTGAACATGCGGCTGCGTTCGAGGCTGAAGGAGGGCCGGGGCAGCTGGCCTTCGGCGGTGGCCTCGGCGCGGTGGCACTGGGGGACGGTCTTGGCGGCGCAGCCGTAGATGCCCATCATCAGATCGCGGTAGGCGACGGGGCCGCCGGTGCGGTTGGCGGGCTGGCCGGTGAGCGCCAGGAGCCGGCCCGTCTCGTCGTCGAGCTGGGCCTGGGTGCCGGTGGAGACCAGGCGGATCGCGGGGATGGGGACGGCGCCGGGTGCCGCGTCGGGCAGGGTGATCACGCAGGCGCCGCCGATGGGGCGGGGCGCGTCCACCAGCCAGCGGGTGTAGCCGTCGAGCATGTCCAGCGCCTTGTCCCAGGAGAAGACGAGGGTGGCGGTGGAGACGTCGGTGACGGGGGAGGGGCGCAGCGTGTAGGAGGTGACGACGCCGAAGTTGCCGCCGCCACCGCCGCGTATCGCCCAGAACAGGTCGGGGTGGCTGGTGGCCGACGCCGTCACGCAGCGGCCGTCGGCCAGTACCACCCGGGCGGAGGTCAGCGCGTCGCACGCCACTCCCAGCGGGCGGGTGAGGAAGCCGACGCCGCCGCCGTGGATGAACCCGCCGGCCGCGACGGTGGCGCAGGCGCCGCCGGTCACGGCGAGCCCGGCGGGGGCGAGGGCGTTGAGCACGTCGACGTTCTGGGTGCCGGCACCCAGGGTGGCGCGGTCGCCGGAGAGGGCCACCGCGTTGAGCCGGGAGACGTCGATGACCAGGCCGGTGGTGGTGGAGTAGCCGCCCAGGCTGTGGCCGCCGCTGCGCACGGACAGTGCCAGGGCGTGGTTCTGGGCGAAGGCCAGGCACAGCGCCACGTCGGAGGGGCTCTCGCAGTAGGCGACGGCCTTGGGGCTGATGGTGTCGTACTGCTTGGAGTCCAGCTGCTTGGCCACCGCGTAGCCGGCGTCGCCGGGCAGCACCAGGTCGCCTTGCAGGTGGCTGCGCAGCCTCTCCCAGGGCAGGCCGGCCAGGGCGTGCCCGGCGGTGGGCCGCAGGGCTATCAGGCCCAGGGTGGTGGCGCCGGAGGCGCCCAGGAGTGTTCTTCGACTGATCATGGGGATGTCCAACCACGAGCGCCCCCGGCCCTGTCGGGGCCGGGGGCGGATTCGGATTCGGGAAGGGTGTGGTGCCAGGTGGTGCGAGGTGGTGCGGGTGGGGCCGGCCCCGGGTCAGGTGCCGGGGCCGGGGTCAGCCGGCGACGGAGGCGTCCTGATCCGTGGTGTTGCTCTCCGGTCCGGCCGGTGTTTTGTGGCCCATGCCCGAGGGGGTGGGGCCGCCCTTGAGGGCCAGGCAGAGCGCGGCGCCGGCGAACATGGTCAGGGCGGGCACCAGCATGGTGGGCTGGAGCGCGTCCACGAAGCTGTTGGAGAAGACCTTGCCGGCCAGTTCATGGAAGGTGCGGGCGACGTCGTCGGGCATGTTGGCGGGCAGCGACCCGCCGCCCTGGTCGGTGCCGACCCCGACGGTCTTGGCGCCGTCGAAGGCGGAGGTGAAGCCCTCGCGGTAGGGCGCGGGCAGTTTCGTGGCGCTGGTGGCGGCCTCCTCGCGCAGCTGGGAGACCAGCTGGGCCTGCAGGACCGCGCCGATGACGGCGCCGGCCATCACCGAACCGACCTGGCGCAGCGCGTTGTTGACGCCGGAGGCGGCGCCGGTCAGGTGCGGCGGCACGTTGCGCATGACCTCCGAGCCCATCGGGGCGAAGGTGCATCCGGCGCCGAGCCCGGCCACGAACAGCGGGCCGATGAACGCCGTCCAGCTGCTGTCGGTCTCGGCGCTCAGCAGGATCCAGGTGATGCCGATGCCGAACATCGACAGGCCGGCCGTCAGGATGTACTTGCCGCCGAACTTCTCCGAGAGGATGCCGGCCGGTCCTGCGGTGAACAGTGAGCCCAGGGCCAGCGGCACCAGGACCAGGCCGGTCTTCATGGCGCTGAAGCCGAGCACCGACTGCAGGTAGATCGTCGTGGGCAGCAGGATGCCCAGGACACCGAAGGACACCGCGATGCCGACGAGGTTGACCACGGAGAAGTTGCGGTCCTTGAACAGCGAGAACGGCAGCAGCGGTTCGTTGTCCTGCTGGCCGCGCTCGTAGAGCAGGAACACGCCGATCAGGGCGACGGAGGCGCCGATCAGCGTCCAGATCCAGGTGTTCCAGTCATAGCGTTCGCCCTCGGTCAGGCCGAAGGCCAGGCAGAACAGCGCGGCCGAGGCGAGCAGCACGCCGGGCAGGTCGTAGTGGTGCTTGATGACGCGGGTGTGCTTGGGCATGACCCGCAGGCCGAGCAGCAGCACCAGGGCGCCGATGGGGATGTTGATGAAGAACACCCACCGCCAGTCCATGTGGGTGACCAGGAAGCCGCCGAGCGTCGGGCCGATCGCCCCGGACACACCGGCCACCGCACCCCAGACGCCGTAGGCGGCGCCGCGCTTCTCGGGCGGGAACACATCGGTGATGATCGACAGAGTCTGCGGCATCAGCATCGCCGCACCCACGCCCTGCACCGCGCGGAACGCGATGAGCTGGGCGGGATCCTGCGCCAGGCCGCAGGCCAGGCTCGAGAGGGTGAACAGGGCCACGCCGGACAAAAACAGGTTTCCCTTGCCGTGGATGTCGCCCAGCCGGCCGGCGGTGATGATCAGGGTGGCCAGTACGAGGGTGTAGGCGTTGACGACCCACAGCACCTGGTCGATCGAGGAGCCCAGGTCATCGGTCATGTCCGGGATGGCGATGTTCACGATCGTCAGGTCCACCAGGGTCATCACGAACCCCAGGCACAAGACGCTCAGAACCGCCCACGGATTTGTCTGTCGTACTTGAGTCATGTCCCTCTCCTAGTGGGCGTCCAGGCCGTCCGGGCCGCTCACAGCGTGTGGTGATGCATCCAAGAGGGCCGGGCGCACGCGGGGTGTGACATGCGCGCAGCCAGTGAGACGCACGCCACACCCGGGCGGCGCCCGGCCGGCCCGGCCGCCCCGGCACCCCCCGCCTCTTGACGCTGTGTCAGGCGATGCAGATCCCCTCGACGGCGACCTTCTCGTAGGCGTGCGGGTAGGCGGTGATCCCCTCGGGGTACTTCGCCGCCGCCTGCTGGAACTGCGGGGTGCTGAACGCGGCGAACAGCGCCTGGGTGGACTCCCACACCGCGACGTTGACGACCAGGCGGCTGCCGGCCGTGCCCTTGTGCAGCTGCGTCTGGATGCAGCCGGGGCTGGCCTTCATGTACGCGGCGTCCTCGCGCCAGACGGCCAGGAACTCCTCGTAGTGCTCCGGCGGCACGTCGAAGACGTTGACCAGGGTGATCGGTCCGGTCGTCTCCTGGAACTGCTTCATCAGCGGGGTGTCCGGGTCCAGCGCTTCGATCTTCATGGGGGTCCTTTCGCGGAGCGCGCCCCGCGGGCCGGGGCGCGCTGGGAGGCGGCTCAGAGCTCCTGCGGGTCCAGGTCGTCGGGGGTGATCTCGATGACCGGGATGGCGCGGCTGGCCCGCTTCTGGAACTCGGCGATGAAGGGGAACACCTCGGTGAACTCCCGCCACCTGCGATCGCGTTCGTCGCCGGCCAGGATGCGCGCGGTGGCCGGGAACTGCTCGGGGCCGATGTCGACCCGCACCTGCGGCGTGGCGCGCACGTTGTGGAACCACGCGGGGTGGGTGGCCTTCGGACCGCCGGGCACGTCGAAGTGGCCGGGCGCCGCGCACACGATGTAGCGGCCCTTGTCGTAGACGTAGCCCACCGGCAGGGTGCGCGCCAGCTTCGACTTGCGGCCGGTGGTGGTGAGCAGCATCGCGTCCAGGCGGCCGAAGTGCCCCATGACCTTGCCCTTGGACTTGCGGTACAGGAACAGGTGCAGGTGCAGGAAGGACTTGTTGACCTTCTTGACGTACTTGTTCGGCGGCTTGGAGTACAGATAGACGTTGAACCGGGTGAAGGCCTCCACCAGCGGGTTGGTGTTCTCCATCTGCGGCCGGGTGGAGGACCACGAGGACAGGGCCCTGTCCTCGGTGTCCGGCATGATCTGCGGCATCGCCGGGTCCCTTTCCTTCTCGAAGAGTGCGGGCGCCGCCTAGAGCGGCTTCTTGCCCTTGAGGGCCGAGCGCACGGAACTGGACAGCAGCGAGCGGGCCATGTCGCGCATCTCCCCGGCCGGCGCCTTGCGCAGGGACCAGTGCATGAACTTCGCGACGTCCGCCGTGCTGGGGTACACGAACCGGGTGGACTCCTCGTCCTTCCACCCGAAGACCGGGTTCAGGCTCTGGCAGTCGCGCAGCGCCGCGAAGATGATGTCCGCGGCCGTGTCCCCGTCCACCTCGCCGACCTCGAACTTCTCGCAGGTCTCCGCGGTCAGCTCCAGGATGTGGCGGAAGTCGTCCTGCGGCCACCACAGGCCCGGGTAGGCGTTCTCCTCCAGCTCCTTGAGGTGGCGCTCGTCGCCGTCCAGCTCGTACTGGACGCGGGCGCGGTGCAGGCGCATCACGCCGGGCGTCAGGAACCCGCCCCAGACGCGGAAGACCGCGTTCCACAGCCGGAAGTGGGAGAAGGCGATGTAGGAGCTGTTGACCAGGTCGTCGTTGTACTGCAGCAGCCCGCGCTCGACCTGCTCGACGTAGGCGAAGCGCTCCACCGACCAGTCGTCGTCCTCGATCGACTCCAGCAGGCGGCTGCAGAGCGCGTGCACCACCTCGAAGGTGTTGGACAGCCCGCGCGAGTACAGCGGGTCCAAGAAGCCCGCCGCGTGCGACATCAGACACCAGCGGTGCCCGATGGACTTGCTGGAGGAGTACTGCAGGCGGTCGGTGGAGATCCACTCACGCACCCGCTTGGCGCCCACGAACTGCCGCTTGACGGCCGGGTACTTGTCCAGGAAGGAGCGGAACTCCTCCTCGGGCGTCATGTCCTGCGGCTTGGGATAGGTCCGCTCGTCCATCGTCAGCCCGACGCTGACCATCGGGTTCTTGGAGCCCTTGACGTTGTCGAAGGGGATGATCCAGAACCAGCCGCGCTCGATGAGGTGGTGCAGGGTGCCGCCGTGCCACTGGGCCGGGGGCCGCTTGCTCACCGGGTGGTGCGAGACGTCGTCGAAGGGCTTGATGCCGATGTAGTGCGTGAACAGCGACCGGGCGTGGTGCTTGAAGCGGGCCGGCTTCTCGCGCAGCGCGAACTTCTCCGCCAGCGGCGAGCGGAAACCGCTCGCGTCGATGAGGTACTTGGCCCGGAACACCTCGCCGTTCCTGCCGCTGACCGTCACCCCGTCCTCGTCGAAGTCGAGGTCGGTGGCGAACCAGTTCTGCCGGGTGAGGCAGCCGTACTTCGCCGCGACGTTGAAGTAGTACTGGTCGCTGTCCTGGCGGAAGAGGTGGCTGGCGTCGGTGAGCGCCTTGGGGATGACGAACATCGTCGCTTCTTCGGGGTCGGGCTCCTGGCCCACCTCGTGCTTGATGAACCCGAAGTTCTGCTTCTTGCCGTGGTGCGGGCCGAGATGGTCCGCGACCGCCTTGACGTTCAGCAGATGACCGAGCTCGGGCACATCGAAACGCGACTTGAGAATGTGCAGCCACTCGATCAGCTGCGGCGTCATCGACTCGCCGACCGCGAACCGCGGGTGCTGCCCCGCGTCCACGAGCACCACCTTGGCGCCCTGGCGGGCCAGGATCGCCCCGGCGACAGAGCCCGCGAGCCCGGAGCCGAGGATGAAGACGTCGCAGTGCTGGACCTTGTCGGATTTCTTGGCCTGGCCACTCGCCATGACCTTGCTGGGCATACGCGCCACCCTCTCTCGGGACGGACGGATTGCTTGGGTGTGCCTGTCGGGGCGTGGCCGGCCGCTAGGGGGCGGTGCGCGACACCACCAGGGCGGAGTTGAAGCCGCCGTACCCGCGGGCGATCACCAGGGCGGTCTCCAGGCGGGCCGCACGCGCCTGGCCGGTGACCAGGTCGAGGTGGTGGGCGGGGTCGGGCGTGACGTTCACGGTGGGCGGGATGACGCCGTCGCGCAGCGCGAGCAGCGCGGTGGCCACATCCAGCGAGGCGGCCCCCGACAGCAGGCGTCCCACCATCGTCTTGGGCGCGGTCACCGCCACCCCCCGGGGCCCGAACACCGCCGCAAGGGCCTGCGCCTCGGTGTGGTCCAGCTCGGGGACGGCGGCCGCGTCAGCGAAGACCACGTCCACCTCACCGGCCGTCACCTCGGCGTCGGCCAGGGCCAGTTCGATGGCCCGCCGCAGCCCCGGCGGGCGGCCGTTGCCCGGCTTGGGGTCGAAGGTGGCGGCATACCCGCGCACCGCCCCGTACACCCGGGCGCCGCGCCCGCGGGCCGCGCCGGCCTCCTCCAGGATGAGCAGCGCCCCGCCCTCGCCGGGCACGTGACCGGCCGCCGCGGCGTCGAAGGGCAGATACGCCCGCTCCGCGTCCCGGCTGGTGCTCATCCGGCCCCCGGCCCACTGGGCGACGTGCCCCCAGGGGCAGATCGAGCCGTCCACCCCGCCCGAGACGACCAGCCGGCTGCCCTTGCGGATCTGCCGGCGGGCCTGCGCCAGGGCGTCCAGGCCGCCGGCCTGGTCGGAGACGATCACGCCGCTGGGGCCGCGCATCCCGTTGCGGATGGAGATCTGACCGGTGTTCACCGCGTAGAACCAGGCGAAGGACTGATACGCGGAAACGTAACTGCCGCCCTTGGACCACAGGTTCTGCAGCTCGCGCTGGCCGAACTCGAAGCCGCCCGCCGAGGAGGCGGTGACCACCCCCATGTCGAAGGGGTCCCACGCGCCCGGGTCGACGCCGGCGTCCTTGAGCGCCCAGTCGGCGGCGACCAGCGCCAGGCGCGTCATGTGGTCGGTCTGCGCGATGAGCCGGCCCGGCAGGTGCTCCTCGGCACGGAAGCCGGGGACCTCCCCGGCAAGCCCCGCCGGATAGCCGGCCGCGTCGAACCGCTTGATGTCCTCGATGGCGCTCTTGCCTGCGAGCGTGGCATCCCAGTAGGCCTCAAGGCCCAGGCCGTTGGGGGCGGTGACACCGATCCCGGTGACCACGGTGCTCTTCACGCCGCCCTCCGCAACACCATCGCGCTCTGGAACCCGCCGAAGCCGCTGCCCACACTCAGCACGGTGTCGGTCTGCTGCTCGCGGGCCACCAGCGGCACGTAGTCCAGGTCGCACTCCGGGTCGGCCTCGTGCAGATTGGCCGTCGGCGGCACCACGTTGTTCTCGATGGCAAGGACCGAGGCGGCGATCTCCAGGGAGCCGATCGCCCCCAGCGAGTGCCCCACCATCGACTTGATGGAGCTGACCGGGGTGCGGTAGGCGTGCGCGCCCAGGCTGTGCTTGAACGCGGCGGTCTCGTGCCGGTCGTTCTGCTTGGTGCCCGAACCGTGGGCGTTGATGTAGTCGACCTGTTCGGCGTCGATCCGGGCCTCGTCCAGGGCGAGGCGGATCGCCTCGGCCATCTCCCGCCCGTCGGGGCGCAGCCCCGTCATGTGGAAGGCGTTGCAGCGCGTGGCGAAGCCGGAGATCTCGGCGTAGATGTACGCACCGCGCCGCTGGGCGCGCTCGCGCTCCTCCAGGACGAACATCGCCGAGCCCTCGCCCAGCACGAAGCCGTTGCGGGTCCGGTCGAAGGGCCGCGAGGCCCGCCCGGGCTCCTCGTCGCGGGGCGTGGTGGCCTTGATGGCGTCGAAACAGGCCACCGTGATCGGGGAGATGGGGGCGGCCGCGGCCCCGGCCAGCATCACATCCGCGCTGCCCTCACGGATCAGCTCGGTGGCATAGCCCACCGAGTCAAGCCCCGAGGTGCAGCCGGTGGAGACCACCGCGGCCGGGCCCTCGGCGCCGATGCGCCAGGCCACCTCGGAGGCGAACGAGCTGGGCACGAAGTAGTCGTACAGGTGCGGCACCGCATAGCGGTGGTCGACCAGGTCGAGCCGGCCGCCGTCACTGACGATGTTGTACTCGCGGTCCAGGGCCATCGTCGCCCCCACCCCGCTGCCGATGGTGACGCCGGTGCGGTGCGGCTCGATCGACTCCGGGCTCAGACCGCTGTCGGCCATCGCCTCGGCGGTGGTGACCACCGCGAACTGCGCGGCCCGGTCCATGCGCCGGATCTCCTGCGGCGTCAGCCCGTGCTGCTCGGCGTCGAAGTCGACCTCGGCGGCCACCCGCGAACGGAAGGGCGTCGGGTCGAAGAGGGTGATGCGCCGGGTGGCGGTCCGGCCGTTGCTCAGCAGGTCCCAGAACTCCTTGGCGCCGACACCGCCGGGCGCCACGACCCCGATGCCGGTTATCACTACGTCGCGTCCCATGCGGACGGCGCTCCCTTCCGGGGGAAAAACGTCACGAAGACCGGGTCCAGTGGTAGAAACGCTCGGCCATCGCATCCGCGGGCGAGCGCCAGGTCTGCGGGTCGTAGGCCCCGATGTACGGCTTGAGGTCGTCGCTGATCTTCACGAACAGCGGGTGGGTCCTGGCCTCCTCGATCGCCTCGCCGCCCTGGTCGGAGTCGAAGTCCTGCAGGTGGAAGTAGAGGCCGCGGTAGGCGAAGAGCTGCCGGCGCCGGGTGCCCATCAGGTCGGGCATCCCGGTGTGGTCGAACTCCCCGAAGATCCGTGCCACGTCACCGCCTGAGCCGGGGTCCATGCGCGCCACGATCAAAGTGCTGTGCATCGGCTGTCTCCCGTTGGTGGAAGGAAATGTGGTGCGTGAGCCGGCCCCGCCCCGCCGCCGCGAAAGAGCGGAGGGGGGCGTGGGGCGGGCTCATGGGGTGAAGTCCCGCCAGGGCCGTGCATACGGCCCGCGGGGAAAGTGCCGGACATGCCGCGGCGGCCGGCGCGCCGCTGAATTCGGCGGGGCCCGGGGACAGTTCACCGGACTCTGCCCCATACCTTCTTCGGTCGGTGCCCGAATTTCAATGGGAAGAAGTGCAGAACTCCGTCAGAAATTCTTCAGAGAATTTCAGACCCGCTGCAACAGCCCTCGCTCTTCGGCCCGTTGCAACAGCCCCCCGGGCCCTCCGGCTCGCCGCGGCGACCGTGCGCCCCTGCTGGTTCAGCCGCCCTGCCCGGCGGCCGGCACCGCACCGGGGGAGCGGACCGCGCGACGGCGCGTGAAACACGCGTGCACATCGGACTCCGCGTACGAGGTCCGCCCCGCCCGGCTGCGCCGCCGCCAGCGCTGCTCGCTGGCCAGGCGGTAGACCGTGCCGGTGGACACCGACCACAGCCGCGCCACGTCCCCCGCGCTCAGCCACCGCTCGCCCTGACCGCACAGGGCGCGCCGCAGCTCCGTCCACAGCTCGCCCGGCCAGGCGTGTTCGGGATCGGCCTCGCAGCGGATCGCCGTGCACGCCTGCGTGCCCGCCCCGCGGAAGTCGGCGACCAGCGTGCCGGCGCAGCCCTCGGCCACACACGGCCCGACCCGCACCCGCCGCACGGGCGTGCCCCGGCCCACCCGGCGCGCGGCCGCCGCCAGACGGGCGATCTCCCCGGCCGCGTCGGTGGCCGCCGGATGCGCGGCCAGCCAGTCGCCGTGCAGCAGCAGGAACGCGGCGAGCCGGGAGACGCTGCGCTCGGGCGCGGGCACCCGGCGCTGGGCGCTGACCAGCCCGGCCCACGAACCCAGCGTCGTCACGATCGAGGTGCGCACCTCGGCGGCCGCCTCGTTGAACGGCATCCCCGGCAGCGTCGGGTTCCCGCTGACCCGCTCACGGACCCCCAGCCCGCCGCCCCCGCCGAGCCGGTGCACCAACTCCTCGTACAGGGCGGGCAGTTCCCGCAGGCTGCGGGCCAGCAGCCGCAGACAGCCCGGGCACAGCCGCAGCCCCTCGACCGCCGCGGCCCCGTCCCGGCCGGGCCCGCAGTGGGCCCCCTCGCACCGGGTCCGGGTGACGGTCGCTTGCAGTTCACGCTGGTTCATCTGTATTCCCCCGTAGTCTCGCGCGCCGCCACACCCCGCCGCCGTGCAAAAAGAGAGGGAGGCCCGGCCGCACACAAACGCCGTATACAAACGACATACGCAAAACACGTACGCACCCAGGGACCGGAAAAGGAAAAAGCAAAGGACGCGGTCACACGGAAGGGGAGGCCCCGTGCGCCGAAGGGTTCGCCCGCCCTTCGCCCGCCCCGGTGTCCCGCCCCGCCCCGCACCCTCACGCTCCGGATCACCTGCCGCCCCCGCCGTGCCGCGCGGACAGCTCCTGCGTGCTCCCCGTCCCCGGTGCGCGGAGGCGCCCGGGACAGTGCACCGGACCGGCTGACCGGCCGGCCCGGCACCTGCCTTCGAACGCGACCGCGTACGGGGGCGGGATTTCGGCCACCGTAAGGAATCGCGTGCCAGCGCCATGCCAGAGCCATGCCAAGAGAGCCACTGGAGTGCCCCCGCCCACCACGGCCACCCCTCCCACAAGGACGCCCCGATCGGCCCGGGACCGCACAGTGTTGGCCCGCCGGTGCACTCCAGCTGACCCGCCCCTGGCGCTGCGCTGGCGCGCCCTGACCCATGCTGGGGCGCCAAGAACGGTCCCCTGGCCCCCGGGCCGGGAAACAGCAGCGGTCCGTGGCCCGCCGGCGGGCGCGGGCACGGAAATTCACGACGACGGGGTGGACGCGATGAACGGCAGTGCCCTCACCACCGCCGCCGCCGGTCTGCCTGCGCCGCAGCGGGCTCAGCCTTCTGGCGCGCCCGGTTCGCCTGTGCCGCAGCGGGCTCAGCGTTCTGGCGCGCCCGGTTCGTCTGCGTCGCAGCAGCCCCAGCGTTCCGCCACCGCCGGCCCGCCCGCCCCGCAGCAGGCCCACCGCCCCGAGCCCGCCCGCCCGGCCCACCCCACCCCGACCTGGGCCGCGGCCCCCCTGCGCCCACCCCGCATACCCGCCCTCGGCCCCGAACGCAGCCTGCTGGTGGTCGACGGCCGTGACACCGGCCGCGCCTGGGCCCCCCTGGGCATCCGCACCGCCCGCGTGGGCCGCGACGTGACCACCGACGCCCCGTCCTGGAGCGCCTACCTCACCGCCCTGCACCGGGCCGGCCACCCCCCGCACGCCCTCGTCTTCGACCTGCCCGCCGCCACCACGAGCCCCGAACGCGCCGCCGAACTGACCCTGCCGGCCCTGCACGCCCTGGGCCGCGCCACCCACTCCACCCCGGTGCGCCTGGCCTTCCTCGTCACCGGCCGTGCCCGCCCCGAACTGGCCGCCGCGCTCGGCGCGCTGGCCCAGCAGGCCGGTGCCGAGGACGGCCGCGTCCACGCCCTCTGCCTCGCCGTGCAGGCCCTGCCGTCCGGGGCCGAAGACCCCTTCCGCCTCGCGCTGGCCGAACTCGCCCTGCCCCGGCCCGAACTGGCCGAGGTCCGCTACACGGCCACCGGCCGCCAGGTCCGCGCCCCGTACACCACCCCGGACCAGACACCGGCACCGGCACCGGCCCCGGGGCGCGGTGCGCCGCGGGCCGCCCTGCGCGGCGGCGGCCGCTATCTGCTCACCGACACCGGCTCGGGCACCGGCACCCGCCTGGCGCTGTCCCTGGCCCGCCGCCACCGGGCCCGGATCGTGCTGCTGGGACCGGCGGGCGGCCCGGTGCCGGCCGATGCTGGCATCGTGACCGTGACCGGCCGCCCCTCCCGCGCCGACGACGTCCACGCCGCCGTACGCACCGCGCTGGACCGCTTCAAGGGCCTGGACGGGGTGGTGCACTGCCCCGGCCACGGCGAGCACCGCCCCCTGGCCGCCCTGTCGGCCGCGACCGCCGCTCACGTCCTGGCCGACGCCGTGACCGGCGCCGGCCACCTGGACCGCGCCACCGCCGAACTGCCCCTGGACTTCTTCGCGCTGACCCTCCCGGCCGGCGCCCCTCTCCCCGTGGCCGGCGCCGCGCTGCCGGCCACGGTGGGCCGCGCCCTGGACGCCCTGGCCGCCGAACGCGCCCGCCTGGCCGGCGCCGGCCTGCGCCACGGCGCCTGCGTCACGGTCACACTCCACCGGCCCGCCGGCACCGGCCTGCCGGACGCGCTGACCCGGGCCCTGGCGGGCGGGAGCGGCGAACTGTCCCCCTGCGCCCCTGCCGCGCACTGAGCCCGGCCGCGGGCCCCGGCCCCGCCCGCTCTCCCAGTCCTATGACAAGGTCTGCCCCCTGCCCTGACTATCCCGTGACAGGACCCCCCGCCGCCCGCCCCCGCCATGGCAGGAGGCGGGCAGGAATCCCCCCTTCCCGCCCCCGTCTTGCTCCCGCCCGCCGGCACGCGTTGACGCTGCGCGGGCCCCCTCGCAAGGCTCGGGGCTCTCCGTCCCACCCACGGACTCCTCGGGAAGGCCTGCGAGATTCATGAACGTACTGATCGTCGAGGACGACGACGGAATGGCCGAGGCACTCCGGCAGATGCTGGGCATGCACGGCTACACCACCCAGCACACCCGCACCGGAAGCGACGCACTGGAGCAACTGCCCGACGCCGACCTGGTGCTGCTCGACCTGATCCTGCCCGACCTGGCCGGACACGAGGTGTGCCGGCGCATCCGGGAGCAGTCCTGCGTACCGATCATCGTGCTCAGCGGCAGCCACCACGAACTGGACCAGGTGCTGGCCCTGAACTCCGGGGCCGACGACTTCGTCCCCAAGCCCTTCGGGCGCTACGAACTCCTCGCCCGCATCGGGGCGGTGCTGCGCCGCAGCGCCGGCTGCCTGCGCCACGACACGGCCGCCGCGGCCGGCGGGCCGCTGCCGGCGGCCGCGCCCATCGTGCCCGCCCAGCGCCGCGCACCGCTGCAGAGCGCCCCCGACCCCGGTTCCGAGGAGGCCCCCGAGCCCGACCCCGTGCCCTGGCCCGGACCCGTGGAGCAGCCCCGCGACGAGCAGCGCCACCTGTGCGCGGGACCGCTCAGGCTGGATGTGCGCACCCGCAAGGTCCACCTCTGCGACGACGAGGTGCGCGTCACCCGCAAGGAGTTCGACCTGCTGGCGATGTTGCTGGAGGAGCCCGGCACGGTGCTGCGCCGCGAGGAGATCATGGCCCGGGTGTGGGACGAGAACTGGTTCGGCTCCACCCGCACCCTGGATGTCCATGTCGGCTCGCTGCGCGGCAAGCTCGGCTCGCCGCACTGGATCGAGACGGTCCGCGGGGTGGGCTACCGCCTCACCGTCCCGGCGCTGGCCCTGTGTCCCGCGCTGGAGGGGTGAGGGCCGCAGCTGCACCCGCTGAAGCCATTCGCGTCGTGGTGGGCGAAGCGAGCGGTTACACGCCGGGCGAGTGGGTCGCCTACGAGATCCCGCTGCGATGGGGGCAAAGAACCGGCCACGGTGGAGGACATCACGGCGATTTTGCGCACCCTCGTTACCGGCATACGCATCTACTCGAGTGACCGCATCGGCAAGTTCGGCGCCGGACTGGCTGAACGGTTCAGCCGCGTAGTACGTGCTGCGCGACCCGGTCTTCGGGGTCGCCGAGCCCTTTGCGCCACCGCTGCTGAAAATGTCCGGAAACGGCCTGCTGGTCAGCGCGGTGACCTGGGGTGCGATCATCATTGAGCTGGTGATCGTCGCACTGCTGATCGGCCCGGAGCGCTGGCGGAAGCTGGTCTTTTGTCTGGATGTGCTGCTGTACGGCGCCGTCATCGCGTCCATAGGCCTGTGGAGCTTCGCCCCGGTCATGACCGGTTCCGCCGCGGTCGCCGCGCCGCCGGGCCGCGTGGAGCTCATGGACCGCGTGGAGCCCACGGCCCGTGTGCCGCACAAAGCCGGGGACGCCGGTGAAACCGAGAGCCGGCAGCGAACCCGACAGAGAACCGGCCCCCACCCCCCACCTCGGCTGAAGGAGAGACACACATGACCGCGGACACCCTCATCGCGTGCGGCAAGGGCCACGTCTTCTGGGGGAAGTGGGTGCCCGGCGCCTCGGTGACCACCCTCCGGCTCGGTCCGCGCCGGCTGGGCATGTGCAAGGCGGGCCGGCACCTGTCGCTGCTGCGCCGCGCCGAGGAGAGCGAGCTGACGGCCGAGCAGCACGCCGCCCTCTTCGACGCGCCGTGACGGGAGTACGCCTGGACGGGGTCGTCGCCGGGTACCGCAAACGCCCTGTGCTCGGCCCCATCGACACGGAACTCACCCCCGGCGTGCACGTCCTGCTCGGGCGCAACGGCGCCGGGAAGACCACGCTCATGCGGGTCCTGGCCGGTATTCTGCCGCCGCTCGCGGGGCGGGTGTTCCTGGGCGGCGCCGACCTGGCCGCCCACCGCGAGGCGAAGCGCGCGATCGGCGTGCTGACCCACCGCGCGGCGCTCAGCCCGCAGTTGAGCGTGCGGGACAACTTGGAGTTCTGGGCCCGGGTGCAGGGTCTTGACGGGGCGCGGCGCGTCGCGCGGATACGGGAGGCGGCCGGGCGGTTCGACATCGAGCGGCTGCTCGAGCGGCGTACCGCCCGGCTGAGCAGGGGCCAGCTCCAGCGGGCCGACCTGGCCAGGCTCACCCTGACCGACCCGCACGTCCTGCTGCTCGACGAGCCCATGACGGGGCTCGACCCGGTCAGCGCCGGGCACACGCGCGCGTTGGTACGTTCCTGGGGCGCGGACAAGACCGTCCTCTACTCCACGCACAGCGTCCCCGAGGCGCTGACGCTCGCCTCACAACTGCTGATCCTCAAGGGCGGGGCGCTCACCGCACTGCCGGTGACGGGAGCCCCGGAGCGGACCGAGTCGCCCTGCGCGTACGACCTGCGCACGTCGCGCGGCGGTGGCGGTGGCGGTGGTGGTGGCGGCTGGGAACGGGCCGAGCTCGGGCAGGGCACGACGATCGGTGAGCACATCGCCGGGCTCGTCGCCGACGGCGTCGCCGTCACCGACGTACGCCCCGCCTCCACAGGCACGACCGGCACCGCCGAAGCCGAGACCGACGGCACCGGGACCGGCACGTGGAGCGCCGCCATGGAAACCGCCCTCCACCAACTCCTGGACGATTCCTCATGACCACCGGCGGACTTCTCGGCGCCCTCCTGGTGCGCACCTGGCGCCACCAGGGCCGCCAGGCCCTGCTCGTCCCCGCGGCCGCCGGTACGGGTCTGGTCGCCCTGCTGCTCGTGCTGCCGCACGTCTTCCCCGACGCGGTCCACGGAGAACTCGCCGCCGCCGACAACGGCCTGGTCGCCGTGGCCGGCCTGCACTCCGCCACCGCCCGCGCGCTGAGTACCGCGCTGCTCGCCGCGCCCACGCTGCTCGGGGTGGCCGCCGCGCTGATCACGGGCGCGGTCAGCCGCGCCGTCGTCTCCGGGGACCTGGCGGGCGGCTCCATGGAGGCGCTGCTCGCCGCGCCGGTCCGCCTGCGCTCGGTGTACCTCGCCTACACGGCGTGCGCGCTGATCACCGGGGCGCTGTCCTGGCTCGTGCTCGTAGTCGGTTTCACCGGACTCGCCTGGCTGGCCCTGGCGCTGGGCGGCAGCAGTGTCCATCTCAGCGCCGGATACCTGCTGTTGGGGCTGCTGGTCCCGGCCGCCTCCGTGCTGTGGGCCGCGTCCGCCACCGTGTTCGTCGGCTTTCGCTGGCCTGCCGGACTGCGGCCGACCGCGGGACTCGGCGGTGGCCTCGCGCGGGCCCTGGCCCTGCTCCCGGCCCTGGGAGCGACGACGGCCGGCAGCCTGGCGCCCGACGCGTACACGACGGTGACCGGCTGGTACGTGAGCGGCACTCTGGTGCTGACGGCCGTGCTGCTCGTGCTGATGCCGCTGGTTTTCCGGGCGGAGCGGGTCCTGGAATAGGGACCCGGCCCGCCCGCGCCCGGTTGGCACAAGTCAGGACGGGAATCCCCGGACCCGACAAGGACAGCGGTAGCGACGGGAAACTGCGGCTCCTGGCCGCACTCTCACACACCGGGTCCACCGGCGGGGTGCCGGCGGGTCAGGCGCTCTCCCGGCCGGCCGCTTTGGCGATGTTGCGTGCCATGCCGCCGAAGACCAGGGCGTGGAAGGGGGCGACCGACCACCAGTAGGCGTGGCCGGACAGTCCGCGGGGGTGGAAGAGGGCGCGCTGGTGGTAGCGGGCGCGGCCCGGCCCGTCCTGCTCCACGTACATCTCCAGCCAGGCCAGTCCGGGCAGCCGCATCTCGGCGCGCAGGCGCAGGAGCCGGCCCGTCTCGATCTCCTCCACGCGCCAGAAGTCCAGGGAGTCGCCGACGCGCAGGTGGTGGGCGTCGCGGCGGCCGCGGCGCAGGCCGACGCCGCCCACGAGCCGGTCGAGCCAGCCGCGTGCGGCCCAGGCCAGGGGGGAGGAGTACCAGCCGTTGTCGCCGCCGATGCCTTCGATGACCCGCCACAGCTGTGCGGGGGAGGCGTCCACGCTCAGCCGGCGGTGGTCGGTGTAGAGGCTGCCGCCGGCCCAGTCGGGGTCGGTGGGCAGTGGGTCGCTGGGGGCTCCGGGCAGGGCGGCCGAGGACCAGCGGGTGGTGACCTGGGCGTCCTGGATGCGGCGCAGGGCCAGCTGCAGGGCCCGGCGGAAGGGCAGGGGGCGGTCGGGGCCGTCGGGCACGTAGCCGGCGATGTCGTGTTCCTGGCAGACGACTTCGTGGCGCAGGGACTGGGCCAGCGGGCGGGCGATGCCGCGGGGTACGGGGGTGACCAGGCCGACCCAGTAGCTGGAGAGCGAGGGGGTGAGCAGGGGGACGGGCACGATCAGGCGGTGGCGCAGGCCGGCGGCGTCGGCGTAGGTGCGCATCATGTCGCGGTAGGTCATGACGTCCGGGCCGCCGATGTCGAAGCCGCGGTTGAGGGTGTCGGGCAGGCGGGCGCAGGCGACGAGGTAGCGCAGCACGTCGCGGACCGCGATCGGCTGGATGCGGGTGCGCACCCAGCTGGGCGTCACCATGACCGGCAGGCGTTCGGTGAGGTAGCGCAGCATCTCGAAGGAGGCGGAGCCCGAGCCGATGATGACCGCCGCGCGCAGGACGATGCTGGGGACGGGGGAGGCGAGGAAGATGTGGCCGACTTCGGCGCGCGAGCGCAGGTGCGGTGAGAGTTCCTTCTCGGGCACGCCGGCGGGGGTGAGTCCGCCGAGGTAGACGATGCGCTCCACGGCGGCCGCGTGGGCCTGTTCGGCGAAGGAGGTGGCCGCGCGCCGGTCGGTGTCCTCGAAGCCGGTCCCGGAGTTCAGGGCGTGCACCAGGTAGTAGGCCACGTCGATGCCGTGCAGGGCGCGGGCCAGGGACTGCGGGTCGCTCACGTCGCCCTGGACGATGTCCACCTGTCCGGCCCAGGGGTGGTCGCGCAGTTTCTTGGGGGTGCGGGCCAGGCACCGCACCCGGTGGCCCGCCGCCAGCAGTTCGGGGACCAGGCGGCCGCCGATGTAGCCCGTGGCGCCGGTCACGAGGATGTGCCGGCCGGGCCGGGGGGCGTCCTGGCTGTCGCTCACGTGCGCTGCCGCCTCGTGGTCGGGGTCCGGGGGAGCGGGCTGCTCCTTACGGGGCAAGTCTCACCCGCTGCGGCCCGCGCCGCGACAGGCGCCGGCCGGCCCCGCCCGGTTTCCGTGTGCGGCCGCCGGGGTGTCACGGGCCGGGTGCGGGGTGTGCGGGCGGTACGGGGACCAGCCGGTAGGCGCCGTCGTGGGCGTGGACCCGGCCGGCGGTGGGGTGGGGGAAGTGGGTGCCCAGCAGGAGGGTGGAGGTGCCGGCGAGGGAGGCGAGCAGGGCGCGCCGGGAGGCTTCGGCCTGGAGGGGGTCGGTGTCGGCGCAGCTGGAGAGGTGGGGGTGGGGGAGCTGGACGGGGTGGTGGATCGCGTCGCCGGTGATGACGGCTGTCGCGCCGCGGCTGCTCAGCTGGACGGCGAGGTGGCCGGGGGTGTGGCCGGGGGCGGGCACCAGGCGCAGGCCCGGGGCGATGTCGCTGCCCTGCTCCGCGATGTCGAGGAGGTCGAGCAGTCCGGCGTCCTCGACGGGGTGCACGGAGTCGCGGAACATCTGCCGGCGCGGCTCGTCCATGCTCTGGGCGGCCCAGAACTCGCGCTCGGTGCGGGAGACGAGGTAGCGGGCGTTGGGGAAGGTGGGCACCCACGCGCCGTCCGCTTCCCGGGTGTTCCAGCCGACGTGGTCGGTGTGCAGGTGGGTGAGGACGACCAGGTCGACGGAGTCCGGGGGGAACCCGGCCTCGGTCAGGCGCTGGAGGTAGTCGGTGTGCAGGCCGTGCCAGGCGGGGTTCGCGCGGGTCTTGCCGTTGCCGATGCCGGTGTCGACGAGCACCCGCAGGGTGCCCAGGGTGAGCGCGAAGCTGTGGCTGTCCAGGCGCAGGGTGCCCGCGCTGTCGGCGAAGTCGGGGTGCAGCCAGTCCTGTCCGGCGACCACGCCGGCGCTGGCGCCGGGCAGCAGCCAGGGTCCGGTCGCCGGCGGCAGCGGTGTCTCGTCGATGCGGTGCACGGTGATGTCGCCGACGCTCCAGTGGGGGGCTGGTGCGGGGGGCGGGCCGGCGGGGGCGTGCGGGGGTGTCTGCGGGGCCTGAGGCTGCTGGGACTGGGGTGTCTGCATGTCGGTGGCCCTTTCCGGGGTGCTTGGGGCGGGAGGCCGCCCTTACGTGAACCACTAAAAGCTAACTGTTTGCGTTAAGTGAGCGTAGGGCCTACCGTGGCCTAACGCAAACAGTTAGCTTTTAGTGCGGCGGGTGGACGCGCCCCCGCCCCGCAGCACTCCGCCCGCCCCCGACAGCCAGAAGAGGCCCCCGCATGCCCGCCGCTGAAGAACTGACCCCACCCCAGGCCGCCCACTGGGCGGCCCGCACCGGACTCCTGCTGCCCGACGACCGGCACGAGGCAGTGGCCGCCACCGCCAACCACATCCACTCCGTCGTCGCCGTCCTGCGCGAACTCGACTTCGCCGACACCCCGCCCACCCCCTTCCCCGCCGAAGAAGAGCCCTACGCCGGAGAAGAGCCGTACGCCGAAGAGAAGCCGTACGCCGAAGAGGAGCCGCACCGTGCAGCCGTATGAACTGACCCTCACCGCCGCCGCACACCAGATACGGACGCGGCAACTGTCCCCCGTAGAACTGGTGGACTCGGTACTGGAGCGGATCGAGCAGACCGAGCCGGACCTCAACGCCTACGTCACCGTGACGGCCGAGCGGGCCCGCGACGCGGCGCGCGCAGCCGAACACGAAGCGGCCGCCGGTCACTTCCGAGGCCCCCTGCACGGCATCCCCGTGGCGCTGAAGGACCTGATCGACGTCGAGGGCCTGGCGACCACGGCGAGTTCCAGGGCCCGCACCGGTCACCGGGCGCAGGCCGACAGCACGGTCGCGGCCCGCCTGGCCGCAGCCGGCACCGCGCTGCTGGGCAAGACCCACACCCACGAGTTCGCCTACGGGCTGACCACTCCCCAGACCCGCAACGCCTGGGACCCGGCACGGGTGGCCGGCGGGTCAAGCGGCGGCTCGGCCGTCGCCGTCGCGGCGGGCTCGGCGGCCTTCGCCCTGGGGACCGACACCGGCGGATCGATCCGCGTGCCGGCCGCCCTGAACGGCGTCGTCGGCCTCAAGCCCACCTACGGCCTCGTCCCCCGGCACGGCGTGACGTCCCTGTCCTGGTCCCTGGACCACGTCGGCCCCCTGACCCGCACCGTCCAGGACGCGGCCCTGGCCCTGAACGTCCTGGCCGGCCCCCACGGCGCCCGCCCGCCGCTGGCTCCCGCCGACTACCGGCCCACCCCCGACACGGACCTGACAGGAGTACGCGTCGGCGTCCCCCGCACCTACTACTTCGACCGCGTCACCCCCCAGGTCGACACCGCGGTCCGCGCCGCCATCACCCACCTGCAGAGTCTCGGCGCCACCCTCGTCGAGGTCGACATCCCCATGACCCGCTACATCCAGGCCACCCAGTGGGGCCTGATGGTCCCCGAAGCCACCGCCTACCACGAGCAGATGCTGCGCTCGGCCCCCGAACAATACGGGCCCGACATCCGCATCCTGCTGGAGGCCGGCGAACTGATGCCCGCCGGCGACTACCTGCGCGCCCGGCGGGCCCGCACCCTCATGCACCAGGCCTGGCTGCGCCTGTTCGGCCACGTCGACGTGATCGCCGCCCCCACCGTTCCCACGACCGCCGCCCCCACCGGCCAGGAGAGCCTCACCTGGGCCGACGGCACCCACGAAAGCGTCTCCGACGCCTACGTCCGCCTCTCCGCCCCCGCCGACATCACCGGCCTGCCGGCCCTGTCACTGCCGGTCGGCCACGACGGCGCGGGCCTGCCCATCGGCATGCAACTGCTGGCCCGACCCCGCGCCGAAGCCGCCCTGGTGCAGGTGGGCCACGCCTACGAACAGAGCGCCCCCGCCGCGGGCCGCACCCCGCCCCTCCCCACCCCGCAGGCCGCCGTCCCCGCAGGCCCGGCGCCCCGCGCGGCCCGCTGACAGTCAGATCCGCTCTAAGGTGATGCCCGTGAGCCGTAGACCGATGGCACGCCCCGGCGGCCGCAGCGCCCGTGTCCAGGAAGCAGTCCACACCGCCGTACGCGAACTCGCGGCGGAGGTGGGCCGCGACGCCCTGACCGTGCCCCAGATCGCCGCCCGCGCCGACGTCACTCCCTCGACGGTCTACCGCCGCTGGGGCGATCTGCAGGCACTCCTGTCGGACGTGGCCGTCGAGCACCTGCGCCCCGAGGCGCCGCCGGAGGACCGGGGCACCCTGGAGGCCGACCTCCAGGCCTGGGCCGAGCAGTTCCTCGACGAAATGTCCTCCCCGGCGGGCCGCGCCTACATCCGCGACGCCCTGCTCGGCGACCCGGACGGCAGCAACGCGGGCCAGTGCTCCGCCTACGCGGCCGAGCAGATCGACGTCATCCTCGGCCGCGCGGCGGGCCGCGGGGAAAGCGCCCCCGGCACCGAAACGGTCCTCGACCACGTCGTCGCACCGATGATGTACCGCATCCTCTTCCGCCCGGGCGGCCAGGACGCCGCCTACGCACGCCGGCTGGTGAGCGAGGTACTGAGCACCTGACCCCGACACGCCGCAGCCCTGTGTCCGGGTCAGGCGCGCGCGTGGGGGTGACACCGGCCCGCCCTCCCCGCGGGGCGCCCCGCCCCCGCACCGGGACCTGCCTGCAAACGCCTCCATGTGCCACTAGCCACTCCTGCGGTTGCCGGAAGCCCCCTGGTCCCTGGTCAAGGAATTCATCCGCCCCACGCGCACACCACAGCAACCACGACACCGGGACACCACGACACCTGGTCACCACGACACCTGGACACCGACATGCCTGGAGGCCGACACAACCGGAGGCCGACATATCTGGACGCCGAGACACCTACGAGCGCGCGGCCACCTCCCCCTCCCGCCCCCACACCCCGCCTCCGCCCTCACCGGCGAGCAGCCGCGACAGCTCGACGCGGGACCGCACACCCAGCACGGCGAACACATTGCGCAGATGGTGATCCACCGTGCGGGGACTCACCGAAAGGCGCACCGCCACCTCCCGGTTGGTGGCGCCCTCGGCCACCTGCCGCGCGATGCGCTGCTGCTGCGGAGTCAGCGCCGCCAGCAACCCGGGCCCCCCTCCGCCCGCTCCCGCTCCCGTTTCGCCCGCCACCGCCTCGCCCGCCGCCCGCAGCTCACCCCGGCTGCGCTCCGCCCAGACCCGCGCCCCGCACCGCTCGAAGGCCACCAGCGCATCACGCAACGGCTCACGCGCCTGCCGGGTACGGCGTCCGCGGCGCAGCCACTGCCCGTACAGAAGCTGCGTACGGCCCCGCTCGAACTCGCCCGGCACCCCCTCGTGCCGCGCGAGCGCCCGCTCGAACGCCGCACCCGCCTGCTGGGGTGGGGCCAACAGGGCCTGACAGCGGGCCAGTTGGGCCGCGGCGAGGGGGTCCGCGGTGGCCCGGGCCCAGCGCTCGAACTCGGCCGTGGCGCGCCGCGCCTGTCCGGCCCGCCCGGCTTGGACGGCCGCCTCCACGAAGCAGGGCACGGCCAGCATCCGGACGGCGAAGTGCCCGCCTCGCGGCCCCGGGGCGACCAGCGGGGCGAGCCGCGCCGCGGCATCGGCCCACCCTCCCGCGGCCAGCTCCGCGCGGGCGAGCGCCCAGCCGGCCAGAGTGGCGGCCTGTGCCAGGCCGTGCGGTCCCGCGCCCGTCGCAGCGGCGGCCGCGTGCAGGGCGCAGGCTTCGGCGTCGCCCTCGACGGACGCGGCGAGCGCCGCAACAGCGTGCAGGCAGACCGCGGTGTTGGCCTGCCCGAACCGCTGCGCCGCTCCGAGTCCTTCGGCCGCGTGGGCGCGGGCGCCGGTGTGCCGGCCCGCACGCAGCTCCGCGTAGGCCAGGAGTTCCAGGGCGCGCGGCACGAGAACCTCCAAGCTGTGGGCGCGCGCCCCGGCCAGCGCCCGGGCCCCGGCCTCCCGGGCGATGCCGATCTCCCCGGCCACCAGGGCCCCGGCCCCCGCACGCAGCAGCCCGGCCGGATCCCCCAGCCCCGCCAGCCCCTCGAAGCAGCGGCGCAGCAGCGCGTGCCCCTGCGCGGTGCGGCCCGAGAGGACCGCGCACATCCCGGCCCGGTAGGCCTCCAGAAGCGGGTCGCCGGCGCACACCGCCAGCCGCGTCATCGCCTCCCGGCACGCGCCGGCGTCACCGGCCGCCCACGCCGCTTCCGCCGCGCCCATCAGCGCGCCGCGGGCCTGATGGGACGGCAGCAGTCCGGCCGCGGCAAGCAGCAACTGGCGGGCATCGTCCACCGGCCCGTCGGCCAGGGCCAGCAGCCCGCGCACCCGGTGCAGCCCCCCGTGCGCGGGGACCGCCCCGGCACGGGCCAGCAGCGCCCGCGCCCGCACCGGATCCCCCGCAAGGCGGGCCGCCTCCGCCGCCTGGGCCAGCCGGTCGCTGCGCGCGGCCGTGCCGGCGGACAGGGCCGCGGCGCGGGCCAGCGCGGTGGAGCGCTCGGCGTGCGGGCGCCGGGCCGCCGCGGCAGTCAGGCGCCCGGCGAGGCGTACGTCCAGCTCCTGCGCCGCACACGCGAGCTGGACCAGCCGCGCGTAATGATCACGGCACGCCCCGGCCAGGCGGAGGTGGGCGGCCCGGCGCCGGGCCGGCGGCGTGCACCGCAGTACCGCTGCGCGCAGCAGCGGCTGGGGGAAGTGGACCCGCCCGCCCGCCCCGAGCACGGCCCCGGCCGCCTCGGCGGGCGCGAGACCTGCGGAGTCGGCGCCGGCCCGCAGCACCAGGGCGAGTTCGGCGCCCGCGCCCTCCCCCTCGTGCTCGGTGGCCGCCGCGGCGAACAGCAGCAGCGTGCGGGCCGCGCCCGGCAGGTCGTCCAGGCGGGCCGCGTAGTCCTCCAGGACGCCTTCCGCGCCGGGCAGGGGGTCGGGCAGCCGGGCGCGCCCGGCCAGCTGGGCGGGGGTGAGGGCCGCGGCGTAGGAGGTGAGCAGCCGGGGGTTGCCCGCCGCCTCGCGCACCAGCCACGCCCCCACGGCCGGATCGGCCCGTCCCCGGGTGAGCCGGTCCAGCAGAGCGGTGGCCGCGCTCTCCTCCAGCGGCGCCAGCCGCACCGCCGCCGGCCCGGCGAACTCCCGCGCCCCGGTGCGCCCTTCGGCGAGGGTCACCAGCACGGCCACCGCCCTCGCGGCGGGCAGGGCGCGCAGCTGCGCGCCCAGAGCGGCCCGGGACGCCGCATCCCAGCGGTGCGCGTCGTCGAGGCAGACCAGCAGCGGCCCCTGCTGCTCGGGCACCGCCGGCAGCGCGGGCCGCACCCAGGGGAGCGGACCGCAGAGCGTGCGCGCGTACTCCACCAGCGCGCTGCGGCCCAGACCGGGCGGCGCGCTCAGCACGAGGACACCGCCCCGGCCCGCCCGCGCCCGCTCCACCAGGGCCCGCACGGCGGCCGTTTCCGTACGGCGGCCGAAGAGTTCCAGAGAGGCGGGCGCGTGGGGGAGGGGCGTCGGAAGGACCACGCCCGCACGCTACTCACGCGTAACACCGCCCGGAAGCCCCGCACCCACCGCACTGGGCACACCACCACCAGCCCCCGCACCCAGGTGTGCACGGGCACAACCCCCCACCCCCGGCAGACCCCGCGCCCACCCTTCCTGGGGCCGTCAAGTTCAGGAGGTGTGGGGGCAGTTGCCCCGGTACTCCTCGATGGTCAGGCTCGGCCTGGGCAGCGGGCAGAGGAACTGCTCGTAGCGGGTGTCGTCGTCGATGAACCGCTTCAGCCAGGAGATGCTGTACTTCGCGATCGTCGTGTTGGACGAGTTCGGTGTGATGTGGGTGGCGTTGTTGAGCTCCAGGTACGCCTTGTCCAGCGAGGCGGGCAGTGACTGGTAGAACGGCTCGGAGTGGGTGGCCACCGGGGCCACGGTGTCCCCGTCCGCGCCCACCACCAGGGTGGGGGTGCGCAGTTCGGGCCAGGTCGTATCCAGGTTCCAGCCGGTCAGCGGTATCGCCGCCTTCAGCGACGTGCGGCTCTTGGCCGCCTCCAGGGTGCCGCCGCCGCCCATCGAATGCCCCATCACGCCCAGCCGGGACGCGTCGATCCGGCCGCGCACCGCACTCGACTTCGTCAAGTAGTCCAGCGCCGACAGGAGTTGACGCCCTCTGCTGTCGGGCTGGTCGAGGGTGGTGAGCGTGTCGATGGTGAAGACGACGAAGCCCTGGGAGGCCAGCCGCGGCCCGAGCCAGGCGATGCTCGACTGATAGGCGGTGAAACCCGGGGAGATGACCACCGCACCGAACGTGCCGTCCGCCGTCGACGTCGGGTAGTACACCGTGCCCCCGCCGAAACCGGACACGCCGAGCCGGGAGACGCTGGTCTGCGAGACGGCGTAGGGGCCGCGCGGCGCCTCGATACCGGCCACCGTCGGCGCGGGACCGCGCTCATAGGGATTGTCCGCCACGGCCCGGGCGCCGGGCACCAGACCGGGCCCCAGAAGACCGGCAGCGACCACCGCGACGGCCAGACAGGCCCGCACCACCGGGCGGGAGAAGGCATGCACAGACACGGAGAGATCCTCTCGGTCATGACAGCCCCCCCTCAGGACACACGCCACAAGGCACACCCGGTGGGAGACCGCCGTGTTCATCGTTCATCGGCGCCCCCACCGTGACGCCGCCCAGACCCCACCGGCATCGGCGAAATCACCGGCGCCACGAAAACACCGGACCCGCCCCCGCGCCCGCCCCCTCACCCGCACCAGCCCGCCACAGTGGGACAATCAGGGCATGTTGTCCACAGGTCAGGCGCTCGGTCAGGCGCTGCAGCCGAGCGCCGCCCCCCTCTTCGACACCAGCGTGGGCCAGAGCGGCCGCCAGTTCGCCGAACTCGGCCTGGCCCTGGTCCTGTCACTGTTCATCGGCGTGGAACGCGAAGCACGCCAGAAAAGCGCCGGCATGCGCACCCACATGCTGGTCGGCGTGGGCAGCGCCCTGTTCATGGAAGTCTCCATCCACGGCTTCGCCGCCACCGCACACCTCCAAGGAGCCTCCCTCGACCCCTCCCGCGTGGCCGCCCAGATCGTCTCCGGCATCGGCTTCATCGGCGGCGGACTGATCTTCGTCAAACGCGACGCCGTACAAGGCCTCACCACCGCCGCGACCATCTGGCTCACCTGCGGCATCGGCATGGCCTGCGGCGGCGGCCTGCCCCTGCTGGCCGCCGCCGCGACAGCCGTGCACTTCCTCGTCGTACGAGGCCTGCCCCGCCTGACCGACCGCATCCCCCTCAAGCCCCGGCCCCAGGCGCTGCAGCTCACCATCACCTACGACACCGCACAGGGCCTGCTGGGCCGCGTACTGGAACTGACCACCGGCGCGGGCTTCCGGGTCGACGCGGTACGGGTCACCCGCGAGGAAACCCCCGGCCGGGCAGCGGCCCGCCTCAGACTCCAGGGCACAGCCCAGGGCCACCACCTGGTGGAGAAACTCACACGGATCGAGGGCATCAGCGAAGTCGACCTGGGCACACCGGCCGACACGACCGAATGACCACCACACACCCGCAGGGCCCCTATGCCCCCTGCGCCGACCGGGCGGTCCGTGTGTCGCCCGACGTATCGCGGGCAGACGCGGATCAGCTCCTTGCCTCACACCTCGTGTGAGGCAAGGAGCTGATCCGGCCCGGGCGCCGCGCCCCGGGCGCCGGGTGCGGACCGCCGGCCGCCGGATGAAATCATCGGGGAATGCCTGACTTGATCATTGCCGCCTGCGACGGAGCGGCGAAGAAGAACCCCGGGCCCGCGGCCTGGGCCTGGGTGGTCGCCGACGCCGAGGGCCGCCCCCAGCGCTGGGAGGCCGGCCCGCTGGGCCACTCCACGAACAACGTGGCCGAACTGACCGCCCTGGCCGAGCTGCTGGAGGCCACGGACCCGACCGTGCCGCTCGAGGTACGCATGGACAGCCAGTACGCCATGAACGCCGTCACCAAATGGATCGCCTCCTGGAAGCGCAACGGCTGGCTGACCGCGGCGAAGAAGCCGGTCGCCAACAAAGACCTCGTCGTACGCATCGACGCCCTGCTCCACAACCGCGCAGTGACGTTTAGGCACGTAGCCGCCCACCAGGTGGACGGCGACCACCTCAACGCGATCGCCGACGTCGCAGCCAGCGACGCCGCCACGACCCAGGAGCCCGCGGGCACCGCACACGGCGCCCAGCAAATCCCCCAACCACGCCCGGACCGCACCACCGCACGCCCCGCCCCCAAGAAGGCCACCGCCCGGGCCGGGAAGTCCTCCTCGAGCGCGGTCATCAAAGCCAAATTCCCCGGCCGCTGCCACTGCCAAAAGCCCTACGCAGCCGGCGAAAAGATCACCAAGAACCCCCACGGCTGGGGCCACGTCGAATGCCGCGAGACCACCGGCGCCTGACCCCCCCCGCACCACCCGCGCGGACACGGGCGGAGACGGCGGCCTGCCCCCGCCCCCGGCCATCGAGACGGGCCGCCGGCAGGGGCCGCCACCGTACTCACATGACCACCTCTGCGCAGCAGGCTCTGCCGTTCCTCGACGCCGATCGACCCCTCATCAAGTGGGCCCCTCATCAAGTAGGCCCCTTATCCATCCCGAGCGCGGACCCCGACCGGCGGCCCTCCCTGTGCGAGGCGGTCGCCAGGACGGTCGGACACGACAAGAAAGGAGTGAGCGATGAGCAAGCAGCACCCGCCAAACGAGGAAGAACCAACGTGGAATTCCCTCAGCACCAAGGCAAAGATCCTTGCCGCAACCGGAATCACCTGCCTCAGCTTCGGCGTCGCAGCCCTCGTCCTGCTCTTCCTCCTGCTCATGGTCCTCATCGTCACGGCCGCGTTCAGCGACGTGATCGAACTCGACGGCGTGAGCACATTGCTCTGGGCCGCCCTGCTGTGCCTGCCCTGCGGGCTGCTCGCAGGTGTCTTCACCACTCCGGTGCGCCTGCTGCTGCGGCTCAACCAGCCCACACAGCGGACCAAGCAGGCGGTGGAGGCGCTCACCTCGTGCCTGACGACGTTTCTCGCCGCCCTCTTCGTCCTGGAGTTCACCCCAGGACTGCACGCCACCCATCCATGGCTGCCCTCAGCAGCGGCCACCCTGCTCGGGATCGCGGCAAACCTGGTGATGAGCCGCGTGGAGTCACGCAAGACATAGGGGCGCCATGAGCCCGGCAACCCGCGCACGCATCCAC
Source organism: Streptomyces sp. NPDC058308 (assembly GCF_042880275.1). NCBI lineage: Bacteria > Bacillati > Actinomycetota > Actinomycetes > Kitasatosporales > Streptomycetaceae > Streptomyces > Streptomyces sp. NPDC058308. The sequence continues at coordinate 142,363 of NZ_JBHVZA010000015.1, read as the reverse complement.
ACCACCAGCACAAGCACCCCCTGCAGGTAACAACCCAGGCCCGCCCCACACCCCTCCACGGCACCCTCGACCGGCCCGACGAACAGCCCGCAGGGCCGGGTTCCGGCCACCTCAAAGGTGGACGTGGCCTGCACAAATAACCGATCCTGGCCGGATGTTGCTCAACACCCCCGAGGCCGACCTGTTCGAGAACTCCAGAGGCCGACTGGAGGCGATCGCCTACCGCCTCCTCGGCTCCGCCGGCGACGCCGAAGACGCCGTACAGGACACCTACCTGCGCTGGCACGCGGCCGACCACGAACGGATCGAAACCCCCGAGGCATGGCTGACCAAGGTCCTCACCAACCTCTGCCTTGGTAAGGCACTCATGCGGTAGCGGCTCCGTAGGCGGTCCAAGTCCGCGTCAAGGCGGATGCAGTGGGCCTTCCCTCCATAGGCGGAAGAAACCGGGCTAGTTACCGAAGTGGACAGGGGTTGGCCCTCTCTCACCGAGGCGAGTGAGAGGATCCAGCAGGTCAGGAAGCTGCGAAGCCCCGCCAAAGCCGTGGCGAAACGATCAGCGCCTGGTTCGGGCCGTAGTAGCTGTTTCGTCTCGGCATGCGACGTAACGACCTCACCTGCGCACTTACCCATCGGTGAGAAGGACCGCAAGTCACCAGTCTTCGCTGAGAATCGCTCAATCTTCGATGCGCGAGATCACCGTGTCCAGGAAGCTGATGTTCGCCGCGGTTTCGTCCTCTCATCGCGATAGCCCGAGTTGACCCGGGCAGGGGCGACGCTCATGCGCACACGATGAAGGTGGAACGCTGAGCCCGCGTCGGACTGGTTCTGCATGCGCCTGTACATGTTCTCGAGGGCGGCCTCAAAGGTGCCGAGGTGGAGTGCATTGCCGAGTTGCGTAGGCCAGTCCGCGTAGGTGCTGGTGTGGTACCAGCTGAGCTTGTTGAGCAGGCCGTCTTCGAGTACTGGGTCGTGTTGGTCGCGGAGGTCAGCAGCAAACGGGGTGACGCGTTGGCGCGTCACGGCGTCGCTCCCAGCCTCACCCCTGTCTGATGAGCAGTGGAATGAAGGCGGTCACGGGGGCAGCGGTGCTGTCGCCATTCGGTGTGGTCGCATGGGCCTGAGAGGCGCGAAGCGCTGTGGCGGCAAGGGACAGACTCCCAGTCCGTGCGGTTGCAGTCGATCGCCGACGGGATCTGCGGGATCGCTGTTACCTTTCTTCGGCATGGGGGTTCTTCGTGAACTATTGATCTCTGTCGCAGGGTCAGCCATCTTTCTTCTGTTGGTCTGGGGCCTTTCCAGGACTGCGCGGCATGCAACCGTTTTGATCGTTACCCGTGTACTCGGCCTGGACTTGGAACAATCGTTCAAGGACGCAGCGCATGTGGCTGAGGACCTGCAGGCCGAGTTGGCCCGAGCCAGGTGGGTGACGGTGATGACGAGCCGGGGCAACGACCTGCAACGTCATGTGTTCGCGGACACGCTGCGCGCAGCCTCTGCAGGCACCAAACGTGTACGGCTGCTCCTTCCAGACCCCGACGCCGTCGGCCCGCCGGACTGGATCGGCGTCCGGGAGGCCGAAACCGGATCCTTTGACCACGCCTATCGGAGCGGGCTTCTGCGCTTGCAGATACGGCAGAACATTTCCTACCTGACGGCGCACGCAGCCTCGGGGCAGATGGAGATGCGCCTGTACAGCCAACCCCACATCGCCCGCATCGTTCTGACCGATCGCGTCGTCTATCTGACCCAGTACGAGGACACCCGCCACGGACAGCTGAGCCCTGTAAAGAAATACCGGCGAGGCGACATGTACGACTATCTCTGTCGCACGGTCGCACTCACGTGGGATCACGCGCGTGAACCATCAGGGGCTTCCTAGGTGTATTGATCACGAGCGTTGTTAACGCTGGCCGGGCTTGATCATGGCGAAGGCCTCCGTGTGTGGTGGAGGTGTCGAATCTTCACCGCACGGAGGCCTTCATGTCCCACCGTAATGCCCGGCTGACCCTTCACGGCAGGCGGCTGCTCATCGAACTGTCCGCTCCGGGCGTCCCGTCGCGCACGTCGCCGCGGAGATGGGCATCTCCCGTCCCACGGCCCACAAGTGGATCCGGCGCTGGCACCACGAGGGCGAAAACGGACTCATCGACCGCTCCAGCCGGCCCCGCACGACACCACACCGAACCACCGCCACCATCGAAGCCCGCGTCTGCCGGCTGCGGCAGGAATGCAAGCTCAGTCCCGCACGCCTGGGGCCGATCCTCGGCCTGCCCGCCTCGACCGTGCACCGCATCCTGACCCGCCACGGCCTGAACCGACTGGCCTTCCTGGACCGGCCCACCGGCCAGGTCATCCGCCGCTACGAGCGTGAACGGCCGGGCGAGCTGATCCACGTGGACGTGAAGAAACTCGGCCGGGTCCCCGACGGCGGCGGCCACGAGGTGCTGGGCCGCCAGGCCGGCCGCGCCACCCGCAACAACGTGGGCTTCGACTACGTCCACTCAGCCGTCGACGACCACAGCCGCCTGGCCTACAGCGAGATCCACCCCGACGACCTTGAGGTATGCACCTGGCGCCCGCGTTGACCAAGTGCCCGCAGCGTTCGCCGTGAGCAGGCACGTATGTCGTTCCGAACGGCCGGTTCCCGGCTCGGAGTTATACCGAGCCGGGAATCGGGTGCTGCCGTGGTGGGGATGGGTTATTGGACGCTGGTGCCGAAGCGGGAGCCCTCGTTGGGGATGCCGTCCTTGCCCGGCTGGAACACGGTGGTCGGCTCCTTCGGGCCGCCGGTCAGGGTGGTCCAGGGCAGGGAGTAGACCGCGCCCTTGGCGGCCGGACCGAACGGGGTGCCGATGTAGAGGCTGGTCGGCGTGGCCGTGAGCGTCGTGCCGAGGTACTGGTTGGTCTTCTTGGGGCCGGGGATGCCGTTGCTGCCGATCTCGATCCAGCGGTCGCCGTCGCCGGGCTTGCCGATGGCCGAGTAGGTCTGCACGGCGCCGGTGTTGCTGATGCCTTCGAGGTCCTCGCCGGGTGAGCCGACGGCCAGGACCAGGTCGAAGCGGCCCGGGATCTTGCCGGGGGCGCGGTTGGCGATGGCGACGCGCTCGCCGAAGTGGTCGTAGGTCTCGGCACCGCCCGCGGTGTCGGCCTCGTTCTGGTTGACCGTGTTCATCTGCGAGACGGAGGCCAACTGGCTCCCGCTGCCGTCGGCGGCGAGGCCCAGGATGTGAGTGTGTCCCGCTTCCTTCTTCTCCGCGCCGCCACCTGGGGGCATGATGCCCTCGCCCGGAGAGCCGACGGCGAGAGCGGAGGACGTGGCCGTCCTCTCACCCTCGCCCCGGTACGCGGTCATGGACAGGGAGTAGCCAAACTTATCGCCCGCCTCGGCGCCGCCGGAGACGTAGCTCTTGTCCTGGTTGATGCTTGCCGTGTACGTGGGCTTGGTCCCGGGCGTGGCCGGGTGGCGCAGCACGCTCACATTGCCGGCGTTGGCCTTCGTGCCGATGGACTCGCCGGGGGCGCCGATGGCGATGTAGTTGGCGTCCGACGCGACTGACCAGCCGTGTTGGTCGCCGGCCTCGACGGCGCCCGCGGCCCCGCCGTTGCCCTGTGTGATGCCGAAGCTGGTGTCGCCGGTGATGTATACGGACGAACCGGCGTCCTTGGCTGAGCCGATGGACTCGCCGGGGGTACCGGCGAAGATGAACGGGTTGCCGGTGTGGGTGATCCCGGCCGTGACCGAGTAGCCGAGCATGTCCCCGGCTTCGGCGACGGAGCTCTTCAGGGCGCCGGTGCCCGCGCCCTGCTCGAAGTTGGTCGACGCCCGGCCTTTGCCGAGGCCGGTGGGCGAGCCGTAGATCACGGACACCATCCCGGAGTCCGCCTGGCCCTTGAGGTCCTCGTAAGGAATGCCGACGACCAGGTCGGTGTAGCCGTCCTTGTCGTAGTCGACGGTGGCCAGGGCGTGCCCGAACCGGTCGTTCGCCTCGGCCCCACCGGGCACGAAGGACAGGCTCTGGTCGATCTGGGCGCTGCCCTTGCCGCCGCCGTACACGACGCTTACGGAACCGGCCTGCTTGATGCCGCTGACAGTGTTGTACGGGTCGCCGATGGCGATGTCCTCGACGCCGTCACCGTTGAAGTCGACGAAGCCGGCCTGGCCGGTCTGCTCGCCGACCCAGGCGGCCAGGTCGTCGGTGCGGGATGCGATCGCCTTGGTGGATTTCTGGTCGGGGGCCATACCGAAACAGCCCGCCTGATCGGAACGGGAGGCGACGGCGGCGATCTGCGGACGATCCTCGCTGCCCACGGCCAGGGGCGCGCCGGCGTCGCCCGCGCAGATCGCGTTACCTGCTGTGCCGGTCAGCTCCACATTGGTGGCCTCGGGGGCGGCCGCGGTGAACGTGCCGTGGTGCACGTCCAGCGGCGACCAGTCGGTCTTGGTGCGGCCGTAGCCGGTGGTAGTCAGGCTCTGGCCCGCCTCTGCCGGGGCGGATGCGAGGGCCGCGGGGGTGACGTTGGTGACTGGCGCGGACAGCTTGGCCAGGACGACATCGCGATCGCTGCGGGGTACCAGCTGGACGACCTCGCGTTCGGACCCGGCCTTGCTGGTCAGGTCGGTGCGCCCGATGACGGCCTTGGTGGGCGACTGGGGGGCGCCTTCGGGGACGTCGATGGAGGCGGCGGGGTGCTGGGCGAAGCAGGACTTGGCGGTCAGCAGCCACTGCGGGGCGACGAGGGCACCGGTGCAGGCGCGGTCACCGCCCCCGATGTCCAGGCGCGCGGTGTAGGCGCGCAGGTTGTTGGGCTCTTTGCCGCCGGTGACGGGGTGGGCGGGCCCAGCGGCGGCGAGGGGGGTGGCGACGACAGCTGCCGCGATCAGGGCGGCACGTCCGTTACGTCGGCGGGGAGTTGACTTCATGGGGTGTGCGTTCTCCGGCGAGCAGGGTTACTTGGAGGTGCGGATCTCGACGAGCATGTGTTCACGGCCGTCCGGGTCTGCGGTTTCGCCCACCGGGGTGAAGGTGTTCTTCGTGATGTCGAGGTTCTTCTCCCGGCCGCCCACGGTCATGGTCACGTCGGTGTCGTAGCTGTTGCCCTTGATGCCGAACACGGCAGGGATCTCCAGGCTCAGATGGCCGCTGTTGCCTATGACGCGGAAGCAGACCTTGTCCTTGCTGCGCGCCCAGATCTCCAGCAGGCCCTCCTGGCTGCCGCACTCGGCCAGCATGATGTGTCCGTCACCGCGCTTGAGCAGGATGCCCTTCTCCTGCTGAATTTTGTCCGCCTGCGGGTAGTTGAAGTCCTCCACCGCGTACCCGGGTGTCGCCTCGGCGACGGAGGTTGCTGCGTTGGTCGACCCAGCCGGACCGGACACGGACCACGCTATGGCTGCGGCCGCAGCGGCGCCCCCTGCCATAAGGGTGCGAGTGATGAGTTTCATGCGTTTCCTCTGCGTAGGTTAGATGCCACCCGCACTCGCCGTGTCGCCCATAAAATAGGGCGCCACGTCATGGGCGATAGGCGTTTCGAACAGCCTCAGTGGCACATGCACTTAGCCAGCCCGGCCCCATCGGGCGAATCAACTACAGGCAAAGTACGAGCAAAGAAGAGCTGCTGGCCGATACTGCCCAGCCGCGTTCGGTGCGGCAGCGATGCGCGCTCCCCGCCCCGCCGCTAGTGCGTGACCTGCACATTCAAATCCACAGCATGATCACATGTCCAGAAGGGCATATCGGACTTATGTGCTCTGGAGTGGGTATTACGCCTGGGCGAAGTGACGCAGATGGCGCCTGTTGTGTCGATTCGCACAACAGGGTCACTCAGGAGCTGAAATGCCTGTTTCGGGGGTTGGTCACGAAAGCGTCACGAATCCGTTGCGGTGCGTCGCTCGATATTTATTAAACGACCTTGCTGAATCGCAGGTGGCGGCCGTGTAATCGGGAAACGGGGCCCCTTTGGAGGCGAATTAAGACCCCGGCTTTACTTCACCGGAATCGCTGTGTGAAGATCTTTTGGGCGGCGCGATAGGCCTCGGGGAGGGACGGGCTCAGACGGAAACGCCACGGCCAACAGCCGATGCTGTCGTTCCAGGCGCAGACTGCCGAGACCCCCTAGAGGAAGGGGAGCGGCGGCCTTCTGTCTGTCAGGTTCGTGTCTGTGCAGAGCTTCTGAGGGGATAGCACCGTCAGCCCGGGGCAATGAGGTGGAGTTGACTCGTAGCAGGCCGTACTGCTTCACCGCCGACTGCGCTCTCAACGCGGCGCCTTCCCAGCTCCCGCATCAGCGGCAGGCCTTGTGCAGGGCCGTCTGGCCCGCGCGTGCATCAGCTGTGCAGAGGGGCTGTCGCGTCAGTGACCACCGAACTGCCATATCGGCATGCATGACGAGGACAACATTCAGATGCAGACAACGTTTTGGAGCAGGCGCCACGTCCTTGGTGTCCTCGGCGCTGCCACCGCCATGGCAGCTTCGCCTCTGGCATTCACACCGCTGGCCCGTGCCGCCGAAGGCGAGGTGCCCGACCCGCTTGCGCTTCCGGACACCGAGCGCGCGAGAGCGGTCAAAGCATGGATCACGGGCGGCAGGGCCACCCGGGCCGCCGCAGCCGAGGTGCTGACCGGCAGTGACGCCGACATCCGGTCCTTCCTCACCGAGCAGCTGCCAAAGACGACCATCGAGGACAACCGCGTTGCCATCCTGACCTACCTGGCCAATGCCGGTAAGGGGATGCGCAGGGATGCCACAGCTGCCCTCGATCGCGGCGATGCGGCGATCGCTGCGTTCATCAAGGACGGTTTCAAGCGAGCTGTCAGGGAAGACCTTCAGGTGGCCACCGCAACCATCATCAACAACGGTGGCAAGGCGGTGAAGCGGGCAGGCGCTGCCGCCATGGACGCCGGTACCCAGCAGGCTCTCGAAGACTTCCTCACCAAGGGGCAGTTCACCGCTGACTTCGAGGACATGCGGGTGGAGATCACCAAGATGATGGTCGACGCCGGTCCTGAAGTGACAAAGTACGCGGATCGCGCGCTCAGTGGCACAGATGAAGACGTGTTGTGGTTCCTCAATACCGGGCAGCACATCGCCCGGGCCCGTGACCAGGAGAAGGCGACGATCGAGGAACTCGTCACGGTGGTGGAACGGGAAGGAAAGCGGGCGCGGGCCAAGACCGACCTGGCGGTCGAAGCCTCGGAGCGCGCTCAGACCGCCGCCCAGAAGGCGAAGGAGGCAGCCGAGAAGGCTGCGGCGGAGGCCAGGAAGGCCGAGAAGGACGTCGCGAAGTCCGGCGCGGCGGCGCGCAAGGCGGCCAACGCCGCCAGTGGCGCGGCGGACGCTGCCCGGACAGCCATCCGGGCATCCAACGCTGCCGTGGAAGCCTCCCGCCGCGCGTCCTGGGCTGCCACCGCCGCATCCCAGGCAGCCGCCACCGCCGGTTCCGCGGCTTCCCGCGCCTACAACGCAGCGATCGCCGCCTCGAAGGACGCCTCCCGGGCCAATGCCGCGAAGACCGCGGCCCTCGCGGCGCGGAACGCGGCCGGCCGGGCGCGATCGGCGGCCAAGGCCGCTGATCAGGCCGCTAATGCTTCCGCGCAAGCCGCCAGCGCCGGCTTCGCGGCGGCCTCCGCTGCCCGCAACGCCGCTGCCGCCGCCAATGCATCCGCGCAGGCCGCGTCCGCCGCGGGCAGCGCCCAGAAGGAGGCAGCAGAGGCCAAGCGTCAGGCGACCATCGCCTCGGCAGCGGCAAGCCAGGCCACCAACGCGGCGTCGGCGGCGCAGTCACTGGCCAACACGGCTGCATCTGCAGCACGTACCGCCCGCGATGCCGCCAACTCCGCTGCGGACCATGCGGACAAGGCGGCAGCCGCCGCCGAGGAGGCCGTGAAGCATGCGGGGAAGGCCATCGACTACGCGAACAAGTCCAAGGCCTACGCAGCCGCAGCCATCAAGGCAGCCAACACCGCCACCAAGGCTGTTGAGAAAGCCCTCACCGTAGAACAGAAGGCCCGCGAGGCCGAGATGGCGAGCCTGGAGGAAGACCGCAAGCAAGGACTGCAGGAGGCCAGGGAACTCGCCCGTATTGAAGCGGAAGAGCTCGCAGCCACCCAGAACAAGCGCGCTCAGGCGGAGCAGACCAGCCAGGCCATCAAGGATCTGATCACCAAAGCCGAGCAGGCGCTGGCCGCCGACGACCTGGCCCTGGCCGCCACACTCGGCCGGAAGGCCGCCGTCGGCCTCCTGGACTCCAGGGGAGTATGGACCCGCGAAGCCGCCCAGTTTGCTCTGTCGGGAACAGACAGCGATGTCCACAGCTGGATAGACCTGGACCGGGCTCTTGCCGAGGGCCAGGACAACCGGGAGACCATCTTCTACATCGCCCAAGTATCCGGCCCGGTCGTGGCGGATGCGGCAGCCAAGGCCCTCGGCAGCGACAGCTCCCAGGCCGAAGGGGACTTCATCACCTCGGGCGTGATCACGTCGAGAGCGGAAGAACACCGCGTCCAGATCTTCCGCATCCTCAACAGCAAGCCGGGCAAGGCCATCACGGCCGCAGCCAATGCCGCACTCACGGCTGACACCCCCCAGGCACTCCAGAGGTTCTTCGACCACGACCTCGCCGAGGCGGTACAGGAGGACGACGCGGTGACCACAGCAACAGTCATCGCCTCCGGAGGCGCGTACGCCAAGGCGTACGCGGACGTTGCCATGGAGGGCCCGACGTGGATGCGACGGCGGTTCGTCGACGTCGTGCAGTACCAGGCCGCCCAACTCGACCTCGAATCCGCCGGCCACGCGGCGGCCATCCGGGCAGCAATCGCGGCCGCCGCGAAGATCGCCCATCAGGCGCAGAAGGACGCAGCACTAGCCTCCAAGGCAGCAGCGGACGCGTGGGATGCCGCAGCCGAGGCAGCGAAATGGTCCGACAAGGCGATCGCCTCAGCACGCAAGGCCGACGACTCTGCCAAGGAAGCCAACAAGCACGCCAATACCGCGGACAAGTCGGCTTCCGACGCCCAGGCATCCGCGAACAAGGCCACCAAGGCAGCGGCCACAGCCCGTGGCGCATCGCGCGCGGCGAACTATTCAGCGAACAAGGCCCTCGACTCGGCCCGCAGCGCCAGCAACTCCTCCTACCGCGCCCGTGCATCAGCCGCGAGCGCGCGACAGTCCGAGATCCGGGCCGGCCAGGACGAACGGGCAGCGGCAGCCGCCGCCACTGACGCCCGACGGATCGTCATCGAGAAGCGAAGCGCGGAAATAGCAGCGGCCGCACGTGAAGCAGCGAAGAAGGCCGACGAGGACAGGAAGAACAAACGCAACCCTGCCGATTCCCCCAAGCACGACCAAGTGAACCCCAACGGGACCGGGGCCGGGAAGGAGAAGTGGTGGGAGGACGCAGGGTGGTGGGCTGACGCGTTCAACAACGTCAGCGCCGCCACCGGACTGGTCGCGGCAGGTCTCGGAGCGATCAGCCTTGCCTTCCCTCCGGCTGCCCCGGTCACCGGCCCGATCGCATTGACAATCGGCGGCATCTCTGCCGTTTCCGCTGGTCTCGGAGCCATCTTCACCGGGGTCGAACACGGTTTCGGAAGCAGCGAGTTCGTCCACGGCGCAGGCGACGCAGCGTTGGGCCTGCTGACCCGAGGAGCGGGCACAGGGCTGAGGATCGTGAAGAAGGCACCCAAGGCAATCAAGAAGGTCACAGAGTTCGCCGGCGACGTCGCCTCCCCGATCATCAGGGCCCTGTCCTAGTCACAGCAACGGACACGACCACACCGGAAACCGCCTGATGGCCGCGGATCACAGCCTCGATCCCGCCCGTCGGCAGGAAACAGGCAGGACCGCCACCCCCTACTGCACTGCCGCAGGCCGGTTGTCTGCATCCGTGCCCAACGACCGCGGGGAATCAGCCCGGTGATCCCGACGCCACGTAGTACGACAACAAGCCCTGCAGCCAGCCCTTTTTCCTGCCCGTCGCTGGATGCCGTTCATGTGGACCACTGTCCCGCACGTCCAGTGCTTGAGCGGCGCCTCAGCGGCCCTACGTTTCCCTTCCCCACCCACACCAGAGAGAAGAGATGACCTCACCACGCAGGTGGGCGTTGCCCGCCCTCCTCCTCACCGTGGTCCTCACCGGGACCAGCACCGCCGGCGCCGTCGGTAGTCAGACCGCACAGGCCCGTGCGTCTGTCACCGGGGCTGCGAGCGAGACCGCAGATTCGGCCCACCCCGCCGCTCCGTCAGCGACCTTGCAAAGTGCCGCCTTCACTGCCGAGGACTCCTGCTCCCGGCTCCCCATCGACGCCCGTGCGCAGGTGCCCAATGCCGTCACCGCGTGCGTGAGTCTGGATAGGGCGCCCGGCAAGGCGAGCACGACGATCCTCAAGCAGGCCGCTGCTGCCGCCCCCCCTGCCGACGAACCGGCCGGTTCCGGCACGGACCCGGAGTTCGAGCCGGAAGGCGACGACCCCGAGCCGCCTCCGCCCTCGTGCGCGCTGACCAACCCGGGGCAGTGGAGTTGGAGTCGCACCGGCGGCATGTGCCTGAACGGCGCCAAGGTCACCTACACGCTTTACGATAAATCCGGCAAGGCCCTGGGCACCGGCCTCATCGAGGTCAACTCCACACTCGCCACCTCGTACAAGTCGCTGGACCTCAACGAGACGATCACCGCCAAGCTGGTCCGGGTCACCGGCGATGTGAAGAGTCTTGTGGTGAAAATGCAGGTCAGCTGCGGCGCCGGGTGTACAACTAAGACGAAGCAGCCGTGGTTCGGCAGCACCCCCATGACGCCCGGTGGGGTGAAGACCGGAAAGACCAAGTACAGCGGTGACGCCTTCGCGGCGAACACCACTCGTTCCTCGTTCCAGACCAGCTACAAGATGTACGTGATGATGCCCGGTGCGACCCCGGTCGACCCCAGCGCCTCCTGGTCCAGCCCTGCAAACAGCAAGGTCCGCTGCGACAAGGAGCAGCCCCGGCTGCGTGGCTGTGTCATACCGACCGATGACCTCCCGGTACTGACCTACTCTCGGTCGCACCCGAAGCACGGAATCGTCGTGCCCATCTACGAAGAGATCATGAGACGCCGGGGAACCGACATCCTCCACGCGGTGAATCAGGATAAGGCGAAGACCAACCGTGACGCGACGTGCAAGCCGTTCACCAGCCTGTACCCAGGGCAGAAGAACGCGGACACCTGTGATGAGTTCCCGATGGCCAGCACGAAGGAGGGCGGTCAGAATGGCGACCTGTGCGCCGAGCTGACCCCTCAAATTGCTGCGAACGGTGTGTGGTCCGCCCCAGCGACCTGGCCCGATCGCCCGACCTCCCGCAAGGAGACCTGCCTGCGGCTCCACGTCACCGGGCGCGTCAACTACTCCGCAGGCGGAGTTCTAGGATCCCTGCGCAAGTTCCAGCGCCTCGTGGATGGCGACCCCTTCCGCATCGAGTTCACCGCCTGAGTCAGGCATCACGAGCCGTGCTCCCGCCGTGCCACGTGCACGGTGGGGCCCCGGAGGCCTGGGGGTCGACCAGTGGTACCGGAAATGAACAAGGATCTACGGGAGCAGAACATGGAAGCAGGAACGGACGTGCGTTCGCTCCGCTGGGCAGTGGCCTGGATGTGCGTCACCTTCACCCGCGGCCTCGATCCCGAGGAAGTGTTTACCCGTTACGGGGCCGAACCGGCCCAGGCCCGCCTGCTCGACTGGGACACGGCCTCGGACCTGGTTCCGGGCGACTCCGGCGACGGGATGGTCTCGCTGCTGCGGGCCGGAAGGCTCGGAGACTGGGCCTTCTGTGTCGAGGAAGAAGGTGGCATCGGCTTCGAGGAAGAAACACTCGCGGAGTTGTCCCGGGGCACCGAGACGTACAGCGTGGCGACTACCGAGGGAATCGACGTCTTCCAGTACTGGCGCAACGGCGAATGCGTCGAGTACTTCGAGCCCGGCATGGAACACACCCGGCCTGAACAAACCAGCCCCTGGTGGGACCGGATGCAAGAGACGCTCGCCGCACACGAAGGCGAGGACGCCGGGATGGCTCCAGCGGTCGCCCTCGTACTCGGCCACCTCGGCATCACCCTGGACGACGCCGTCCTCGCCGGACCCTGGCCCAGCCTGACACTCGCCGAGGACGATGCACCGTCGGCACCGTCGGGCCATGCCTGGACAAACGAGGGCCCGATTCCGCCCGGGACCCTCGAGATCTTGTAGAACACCACGTCGTTGCGAGACAAAGGTCTGATCAGGCCGATCGTAGGTTGTGGAATCTGGCCTTCGTACGGGGACGCGGTGCCGGTGCGATGTACCGCAGCGAGCACGTGATGTGCACTCTCGCTCACGGCTGCGTCACCGGCCGGGGCGGCCTGTCTGGGCGCACCACGGCGGGAGTGTCATGCCGGCCGCTTGTGCCGACGATGGCCAGCGGCCTGGCGGGCCCTGGACCAGCGTGAACCGTTGGAGGGCCCGGTAGTCCACCGGCCTATGATCGAGGCCGCGAAAACAACCTTGACCTGGGCGGCGCGTCGACTGGCTCGGTTGAATCGCAGTTCCGTGCCGGTCGAAACTCGGTGCTGGACGGTTGGCTCCATAGACGACGACTGGCCCCGGGGAGGGGCCGGAAGCATGTGAATCGGGGGGATTCCCGCGTGGGTAAGGGCGGGTCGGTATCGGACGAGGAGTGGGCGCGGTTTCTGCGGGAGGCGGGGGCCGGGCCCGAGGGAGCGCCCCGGGAGCCGTCGGCACGGGCGCGGATGGTCGCGCGGCGTCTGCGGGAGGAGCCCGGCCGGCCGGAGGGGTGGCGGACGTATGAGTCGGACCAGCGGCGGCGCGGCAAGGGCCGGTACGCGGCTGGCCTGGTCGTGGTGGCCGCCGTGCTGGTCGGGGTCGTAGCCGTGGCCCCGGAGCGGGTGGCGGGGTGGTTCGGCAGCGGCCAGCAGGAGGCGCCACTGGCCGCGGAGTCGGAGCGGCCGGAGCAGCCGCCGGCTGATATGGCGGCGCAGGCGCCCACGCTGCAGGAGCCGTTCCGCGGGTCGCCGGCGGCCCGGTGGGGCGAGGGGGCGGACGGTATTCACGTCCCCGCAGCGCGGGCGACGGGCTGGATGAGCCAGGCGCAGGTCGCGCAAGCCCTCCAGAAGTCCCGAGACTTCCTTGCCGCCTCCAGCCTGGATCCTGGGGTCCTGCGCGGTGAGTATCCCGGGCGGGCCATTGCGCTGGTCAACCCGGATCAGCAGGACGTCCAGAGCTATCTGGCGGCGGCGTTCAGCAAGCCCAGCAAGGAGACCGATCCGCTGCTGCTGTTCAGTCGTTTCGAGAAGGAGAAGGTGCGGCTGGTCGGCGACGTGGTCAAGACGCGGGGCCGGATGACGTTTAGCGAGGGCGAGCGCGGGGCGGTCAAGGTCAGCACCGATGTCACCTACGTCTACCCGGTGGTACGCGCCGATGGAGGGCGCGACGAGGTCGCGCGCACCATCGTGCGCCGCGAGATCGTGATGAGTTGGGATGACCCGGTGAAGGTGCGTATCAAGCCCGGGACGTTCTCGCTGGCGTCCTACAAAGTCGATGCCACCAACGGTGGTTGTGACGAGTACACCGGCGGCCACTTCATCCCGGCGTTCGGCGCCGAGGGCGAGAGCGCGGGCTCTGGTCCCGCGGTCGATCCCTACGATCGCAGCACGACGATGGACGAGCGCATGCGGGAGGCCGAAAACGCGGGCTGCGGGACTGCCACACGATCGTGAACGCCCAAACGGCGTCAGCCGCAAGCGGCTTGACGGGGCGCAAAGGCACCCCGAGATAGCTGGCTGGTTCAGGGCAACTCCATCCAGTTCTCTTGACTGAATGTCCGTTCCTCGACTTTCGCTGTCCTCGCGGAGGGTGAGTGAGTCGGCTGGCGGGGTGAGTTTGATCGACTTCAGTGTGTTTGGACGCGGATGAGAGAAGCATCGGGGATTTCTGTACTGCCTTATGAAGGGGCGTCGCACGGCTGCGGCGGGCTGGTCGACGAGGGCGGCTTCGGCGGTGAGCAATTCCACCCGGCGTCGCCCGCCTGTGGGTTGAGGTCGATCCCCACGCGTCGGGCAGCCGCACCGACTCACCCGGCCGCGACGTCATCCAACGCCCCGACCACACCGAAGAACGCTCCTGCGACTCCGCCACCACCCGGCGGCTTCGCCCCCCCCCGGGTGGACGCCGCAGGCGGCGACGTCACCGCCGCGATCCACCAGTGGCTTGTGGAGAGCGGCCGCATCCACGCCAATGCTCACATCACCCACCTCGCAGGTGCCTGACAGCGGGGGCGCCAGGGCGGTGGCGGTGTGTTGTGGGGAGTCCGGCAGCCGTCCCCGGGCTCCCCACAACACACCGCCGCTCAGGCGATGATGGTGTGGAAGAAGAGGACCGCGGCGGCGAAAGCGGTCCCGCCTGCCAGGACCCCGCTGGCGACGCTCTCTCCTGCCAGAACGGTCAGGATGCCCGCGCCGAGTCCGGCAAGGACTCAAGCTACGCCTCGCTGGCTGGCTTCATCCGGTGACGGCGAGTCTGCCAACCCGTCGCCGGTGAAAGCAGTGTGCAGACCAGATAACTGTCCTGCTGCACCTGACACAAAGGCGAAGGTCCCCGGTATCACGCCACACGGGACTGTGGGCGCCCAGTCCACCAGCTGTGGCAAGGCGCGTCAGCTGGCGGCGGATGCCTCAGCCTAGCGGGCTTCGGGCCCAGTCGTTGCCGACGTTGTCCCGGTGCCTGGGGTTGCGGGCACGAACCCTTGCCCGGTCAGGTAGTTGACCATCCTGCTGAGCGTGTCCGGGTTGTCCTTGACCTTGCCGAGCGCAATGTTGCAGTCCATGCAGAGCAGCCCTCGGGTGAGCCCGCGGGCGTGACAGTGATCCACATTGGCGTCGCCCATCCGGAAGTCGTCGGGATCAGCCTCAGTGAATCCGGTCAGACACGTGGCACAGGCGTTGTCCTGCTCCAGCAGCATCCGGGCAATGTCCCTGAACGTCAGACCGTAGCCCTTCTTCAGATTGCCCTTCGCGCTCTTGATCCGGACGCACTCGTTGCAGACACGCCCCTCTCCTCGGTTCTTGAAACCGTAGACGGCGTACTCGTGACCTGCCCGACAGCGAGTGTTGCCTCTGCGATACGGCACGTAGGGTGCCGACTCCGGATCGATCCCGCGTGCGCGCAGCTTTGAATCGCGCGTGCAGCGCCGGCAACTGCGCACGCCGGTCGTCGGATTCGCATAGGGGATGTTGTTGTCGTTGAAGTCGTGCCCGTTCGCGCACCTGGCGGCAGGGGCCGCGTCGTCGACACCCCGACCGTTGCCACGGTTCACGAAGGCCCCGTTTCCCAAGTCTCGCCACAGAACGGCGTGTGCGTGATGGACACACAGCTTTTTGTTCTCGCAGTCGTGTGTGACCGCCTGTCCCGCCGCGAGGGGTTTGCGGGAGTAGCGCTCGAACATCCATCGCTGAACGTAGACGAGCGGATTCTCGCCCGCTGCGTAGCGGTCACCGTCGTAGTAAAGGGGTCGGCCGTCCTTGTCCGTCATCCCCTGCCAGACTAGGCATCCCGACTCGGTGGCCGACACGCTCTGGAGCACCATCTCGATACTGATCGGGGCCCGCGAGCCAGCCCTTTCGAAGGTTTCGTGCTTACGGTAGTACCGGTAGCAGGCCTGACATCTCGTGCCGCCCATCCGGGTCGCAGGTTTCCCGTCCCCGGACTCG
This sequence comes from Streptomyces sp. NPDC058308, assembly GCF_042880275.1. Taxonomy (NCBI): domain Bacteria; kingdom Bacillati; phylum Actinomycetota; class Actinomycetes; order Kitasatosporales; family Streptomycetaceae; genus Streptomyces; species Streptomyces sp. NPDC058308. The sequence goes on along the minus strand of NZ_JBHVZA010000015.1, from coordinate 126,627 downwards.
CACAGCTTTGACATGCGGCGTATCAGACCACAGGAACACGGCCGACCGGGAGGGCAGGGTAGAGGGCGACGAAGGCCGGTGCCCAGCGGTCGGCCGCGGTGCATCCGGCCGGGCGGCCCACCGGGTGCGGCTGCAATACGCCGCCACCATAGAGCCGTTGCGCACCGGCACGGTCAGGAAGCGGCCTGCTTGCGGCGTCGGCGGTGTTCGCGCTGGGCCTGGGCGCGGGCGCATTCGCGGGTGCAGTACTTGATGCCGCTGGTGCGGTTCTGCCCGTAGGCGGCGCGTCCCCGCTGGCGGACGAAGGAGCGTCGGCAGGTCTCGTTGGCGCAGGTGCGCAGCGTGGCGTCCTCGGCGAGGTGGTTGTACAGCTGCAGGAAGGCGACCGACAGGATGGTGGGGTAGCGGTCGCCCAGGTCGCCGATGCCGATGCTGAACGGCTTCAGGGCCGCATTGAGAGTGCTCCGGAGGTCACTGATCCGTACATCGAGCATCACCTCGCGCAGATGCTCCAGGTCGCGCGGGAAAACCTCGGAGCGGTCCGCGTTGTCTTCCCGCCACAGGGCGAGTTCCTCCTCGGACACGTCCTGGTCGACGAGCGCGTCTAGACCGCCCTCGCGTCGCAGGGCGACCCAGGTGGCCACGGCCTCCTGGGCCTCGGAGACGAACAGCGTGGCGAGCTCGCCGTGCAGCGCGAACGATTCGTGCACGGGGTGGAGTTGCTCCTCGAGCCCGGCATAGTACTCGTAGTACTCGGCGTCCCAGCCGCCCGAGGCGACGTCGCCGCCCAGTTGCCCGTACGTGCGCATGAGGCGGGCGATGTCGTCGAGGTCGGAGGGGTCGACGTCCATGAGCTCATGCAGGTAGAAGTCCTCCGGCAGCGCAACCGTGGCGCCCTTCCACGGAATGTGGGGGGCCCAGACGACCCATCCGTCCTCCGCCCGCGCCTTGGGCACGGGCCTCAACTCGGGTGCAGGGACGGGCGTTCCGGGCCACAGAGTGGGACGAAAGCGTGGGTCTACGTATGACGCCATGCAGGGCATCATAGCCATGAGGGAGTAGCACGAAAAGAGCAATGTTCGTATCACGCAACGTGAACTCCGCGGAGGGGACAACCTTGGTGACGCACTGGCAGGATCGCAAGGCGATCGGCGACGCCCACGAACAACGCGTCACCCGGGCACTGCGCGCCCACGGGTGGACGGTCCACGGCTGCGGCCAGGGCGTCTACCCGCCTGCCATCCGCCGGGCGCTGGCCCACACCGACTCGGCGCTGCGCTACTTCCCCGACCTGATCGCCGCCCGCGGCGACGAGGTGGTCACCATCGACGCCAAAGACCGCATGCCCAGCACCCACACTGACCGCTACGCCATCAGCACCGCCACTTTGCACGCCGGCCTGCTCTTCACCGGCGCTCACGCCCCGACACCTCTGTATTACGTCTTCGGTGACCTCAATGTTCTGACCCCGTCCGAAGTGCAGCACTACACGGCCCACGCGCGGGTCCACCGCAGCGGGGCCTGGGTACTGGTCGCCACTCACCGTGCGCACCCTTTCGACGAGGTCTTCGGCGACTTCTCTGCCCTGGCGGCATGAACCCCGCCGGCCAGGACCGGCAGCGGCCGCCGTGGGTTCCGGTGGTAGGCGCGGGATTGGGCGGGGCGAGGGCTGACAGCAGGCGGTGGGGCCGGGAGCAGCGCAACTCCCATGGTCTGCTCGAGTGCATGATGGCCGCACATCGAGTCAACTCTCCTGCGTGACTTGAGTGATTCATCCCTCTGGGCGGTACAAGCGATGCGCGCTCATGGTCCCGCCGGGCGCGTGGCCTGCCAGGTGTGACAGTGCGGCCGAGCGCGCGGCGCTGGCATCCAGTGCTTCCTGCGGGAAGGGGCATTGAGGGCAGGTCAGGACGGGCTGTAGTCAGTCGGTTATTGGCCAGTCTCCATCGCACTCCCCAACGGCTCGGCACAGCAGAGGAGGAGGGACGGCAAGTGGCGGGCTACGCGCCAGGTCCCGCGCCTGCCAGCACAAGGGTGGCGTCCCACGGAGTGGTGTAGCTGGTTGAGGAGGTGTCCCGGCTTGTTGCGTAGTCACGGGCCAAGGTCATTCGGTTCCCGTTTTGGAGGGAGTTGGTGGCGGGACGACACGGGAAACTTAGAGGTCGGTGTCGATCGACCGGAGGCCGAGAGTTTCGCGAACGTTTTCGATCGAGTGCGACCGGGAGCGGGCGACAAGGTCCTCAAAAAAGACCATGTACCCCTGCCCCGTGAGTTCGGCCTCTTTGCGGATGTAGGGCTCCATGATCTTCCAGAGATGATCGAGGTAGCCTCCGAAGAAACCGATGACGAGTTCTTCCGGCACCACCCGGTGGGCAACAAGTAGTCCGAAGTTGTCGAAGAGAAAGCCAACTTTGCGGAGCGCGGCGCGGGCCTGTGGGGGTTGCCGTGTCACGCCTTGGGCGGGAGAAATCTCGGCGACCAGCCGTTCAACGATGAAGTCGCGCGCCTCGAACCACTCCGGACTGCGAGCTTCCCTGAATGCCTCCAGGACGACAGGGACCAGACTCTGACGTGACATCAGCCGCGTCTGCCGTAGAGACAGCGCAACCGCAACAACGGCCGTCAATGCGCTGGCCACGCTCACCACACCTGCGATGCTCATCGTGTCCCCCTGCTACCGCTGCCTCTCAGTCCCTCCGCCCGGCATCATGTTCAGCCGACGGAACTGCGCCGTAGTGCACACCTCCGACCTACTGCAGCCTGCGACGTACCTCACGTGAACGCGCGGGTGTCTGCCCGGGGCGTGCACCCGCTGTCGCTTCCTGCCCCCTGAACAAGGGCAGGCCATCGAGCAAGTCTCCCTGGTGAACGGGCAGTTCAACCGGAGGAGCGCACGATGGCCTTGTCCCAGTCTGACCTGATCCAGCTGCTTCAGTCACTACGTACGGCCGACGGAGTTGAGACGATCAGGATGCTGTGCGAGCGCATCCTGCAGGAACTCATCGAGGCCGAGGCGACCGAGGTCATCGGTGCCGCCCCGCGCGAGCACTCCGACCAACGCACCACGTGGCGCAACGGGCACCGTGACCGGCTCTTGACCACTCAGGCCGGTGACCTGGACCTGAAGATCCCCAAGGTGCGGACCGGGTCGTTCTTCCCCTCGCTGCTGGAGCGGCGCCGGCGCATCGATCGGGCCCTGTTCGCCGTGGTGATGGAGGCATACGTGCACGGGGTGTCCACCCGCTCGGTCGATGATCTGGTCAAAGCCCTGGGCGCGGACAGCGGCATCTCGAAGTCGGAGGTGTCACGGATCTGCGGTGAACTCGACGCAGAGCTGACCGCGTTCAAGGAACGGCCGCTGGACCACACCGTCTTTCCCTACGTCTTCCTGGACGCCACCTACTGCAAGGCACGGGTGAACCACCGGATCGTGTCCCAGGCCGTAGTCATCGCGACCGGGATCTCCGTCACCGGGCACCGCGAGATCCTCGGGCTGATGGTCGGCGACAGCGAGTCGAAGCCGTTCTGGACGAAGTTCCTGCGGTCGTTACGGACCCGCGGCCTGGACAACGTCCAGCTGGTGATCTCCGACAGCCACAGCGGGCTGGTGGCCGCGATCCGCACCGTCTTTCTCGGCGCGGCCTGGCAAAGGTGCCGAGTTCACTTCGTGCGGGACGTTTTCGGGGTGATCGAGAAAGGTTCGGGAGAAATGGTGGCGGCCACCATCCGTACCATCTTCGCGCAGACCACCGGCGAGGCCGTCCGCACCCAGCTGAACGTGGTGGCCGACATGCTCGGACGCCAGTTCCCGCAGGTCAAGAAGATGCTGCTGGACGCCGCAGTCGACATCACCGCGTTCGCGGACTTCCCCTCGGCGCACTGGAAGAAGATCTGGTCCACGAACCCGCTGGAACGGCTGAATCGGGAGATCAAACGACGGGCCGACGTCGTCCAGGTCTTCCCCAACCCTGCCGCCCTCGACCGGCTGGCCGCCGCGGTCCTGGCCGAACTCCACGACGAGTGGCAGGTTTTCGACCGCCGCTACCTCTCCGAAGCCTCCATGGCCGAACTCCTCACGACACAACCGGCCGTGGACGATCGCCAGCTTCCGCCACGGCAGAACCCGGATCAGCTCGACCAGTGACTACACCACTCGGCGGGACACCATCCACACACCTGCCCTGTACCAATCGGTGAGCGCTGCTCGCAGATCCTGCCTCCACGGATGCGCCCCGTACCTCACTGTGTGCTTGAGGGAGCCGAGCTGGAGTCAACGGGGAAGAAGCCGAAGCGGTGCTCGCGCGGGGCGCGGCTGAACATGTACACCTGGGCGTGCTGCATGACGTCGGTGGGTGGGTCGCTGTTCTCCACGATGATCGCCTGGCCGTCAAATCTGTCCAGAAGGTCCCGGTAGAAGTAGTCGATGACGCTGTCAGGCAGATCGGCGTCATCGGTGCGCAGCACTCCGGGCTGGCGGTAGGTGACCAGTGGCGAGTCGAGGATGACGAAGCCGGGGTGGGGATTTTCCTGGCCGATGCAGTAATCGGCCAGCGAGGTGGCGAACGCGGCGTGCAACACGGCTCTCATGCCCTTGCCGTGTCCGGCGCGGGCTCGTTCGCCGACGAACAACTCCGCGGTGTACTGGTCGTACGCCACGTCGTGGATACGGACGTGCCAGGCATCCAGGGTGCGCTCGACGCTGCGGTCGAATGCGGCCACGATGGTGGATGAAATGCTGCCGCTGGGGCGTCCGCCCGGTTGGGCCCCATCGGCAACCAGGGCCGCTTTCACGTCCTCGAGTTCCTGGATCCGATGGTGGATTCCGAGTTCGCGCTCCACGGCGGAGCGTGCAGCCATCAGTTCGGCGGCTTCGTCCTGGAGCGGCTGAAGTTCTTCGTCGAGCACGGCGATGGCATGGTCCGCGGCTGCTGCCTGGATCTGGCTGTTCTCGCGCTGCCCGGCGATCTCTGTGCGCTGGTTTTGCAGGTCCTCGATGGTCAGGTGTAGGTCCGACAGCAGCTGTTGAGTCTTGTGGCTCTCGACCTGCACCGCGGTGTGCAGTGCGGTGGTCTCTCGAGCGTCGTGGTCCGCGGCCTGGTGCTCCGGCTCTGCTCCGCAAAAGGCGCAGGTACCGGTGCGGAAGTAGCCCAGCAGGTTACCGGCTTCGCCGACCATCGCCAGCCGGGCGAGATCGGATTCGTATTGGCTGCGCAGCAGGCCGAACCGGCCGATCAGGTCATCGATCTCGGCCAGGCGCTGGTCGTACTGACTCAGTGTGACTGACAGGCCCGTGCGGCGGGCGACTGCCTCGGCCTGACGGGCCGTGGCCTCTCGCAGGGAGGCCGATGCGATGTCCTGGCGGGTGAGGATGCGCCGCAGCTGTTCGGTCCGCTCTGCTTCGTTGCCGCCCTGCGGGTCCAACTGCCGCTGCAGGTCGAGGATGAGCTCATCCAGCAGGCTGATCTTGCCCTTGTGGACCCGGCGCTGCCCCTGGCTGAGGTGTGGCCCGTTGGCGGGCTCGCCCTGCCCTGTCAGCAGCAGCTTCAGCACCGACTTGCTCGCTGTCTGCCCGCTGGTTGCTGCTGACTTGAGGACTGGCGGCACCTTCGACACCATCCGGGTTTCGCTGACCAGACACAGGTGCATCAGATCGCGAAACCCCAGCAGCTTGGTGCCGCCCGTGTCGTTCGTGCCGATCAACGCACCGTCAAGACCGAGCCGCTCTAGCAGATACCGGGACAGGTTCCTTGCACTCCTGGGGCTGTGCTGCGCGGCCAGATCAAGATCCGGCGCCCGGAACACCAGATCGCGCTCGTCACTGTGGAACAGGCCGATCCGGCTGGCCTGCGGGCCCCGCATGAGCGTGATGACGCTCCCATCCGGGAGCTCCATGCCCAGCAGGATCTGGGAGTAGCCCTCGGCCTCGGGGATGAGCGCAAGCTTGCGCGCCCCCAGCATGAAGTCGATCGCTTCCGTCACGAACGACTTGCCGGTGTCCGAAGCGCCGTAGATAACGGTCAGCCGTGGGTCGAAGACGACCTGCGCCTTCTCTCGCCCGATACCGGCGAACGTCAGGTGCAGCAGCCGCAGACTAGGCATGATCACTTCCTGCAGCAGGTAGTTGGGAGTGAAATTCCAGGGCCCACCGCTCGGTGATGGCCCGTGTGGCGGCGCGCACGTCCAGACGCGAGGAGTCCTGGGCAGAGATCGCCCAGGACGCGCGCTCCTTGAGAGCTGAGGTGTAAGGGGCCTCGAGAATGTCGATGAACCCCGGCCCCTCCTCGCTGGCCCGGTAGACCAGCCCGCCCGGGCCGGCCTCCATATCGGCGAGACCAGCCCTCAGCAGCACGATCAGTCCCTGCTCGATGAGATGCCGCTTCATGGCGAGCTCGCCCGGCCCTGCCGGCAAGGAGGGAAGCAGGCTGGGCGGGCCGTCCATGTCGCCGCTGTGCAGCATCACGTGGTCCAGATAGACCAGCCGCGCCACATCCAGCGGCTCGGGGAACGAGGCCGACAGCAGCACTAGGGCCCGCACCCCGACCTCCAGGGGACTGTTGAGGGGATTCACCGGTCCGCCCCCTGCACCCATGTCAGACGGTCTTCGTTTGCGAGCTGATGGCAGATGCCCTTGCGGTCGTCCGAGTCCACGACCTGCACCAGAACATTGTTGCCCAGTTGCATCTCCCGCGCGGCAGCCAGGACCGCTTTGAGGCGCGCCCACCCGGAGGTGAAGTCATCCTCCTCGACCTCCACCACCCCTTTGTAGACCGCAGTCTGCAGTGATTCGAACGTCCCGGGCGGCACACTGTCCCGGGCGAACATCCGCAGCTGCTCGGCGCGGTAGAACGCCTCGCGCTGGTTTTGCAGATTACGCCCTGCCCGGGGATGGACCTTGGCCTCGGCCGGAGAGGCCGGGGAACACCCCCACTTCTCGTGGTAGACGTCTAGCAACTGCTGGACGTACCGGGCCTCGTTCGGGGCAGGTTCCGGTGGGGTCGGCTCACTCGCCGGCCGGTCGGGCAGCTGTGTCCCAAAACGCCTGACGTGATACGGCGTTGTCGCGTGCTGCTCGAGGATCGTGTCGAGATTGCCCGCCTCGAAACGGGAGAAGTCCGATACACGGGCGAGCCCCAACGCCCGCTCCAGCATGCCCCCCTGATATTCCACAACGATCCTATCTTTGTTCTTCTCCGCCCAGGCGAAGAACTGAGAACGCAGCGCTGACGGCTTGGCCAGCAGCTGGACCAGTGATGCTCCGATCTTCGGCGCCACGAACACATAGCGCCGGGGCAGCACCTTGTACTGCTGCTCCGCCACTGCGGAATGGATCTTGAGGATCTCAGGGAAGGTGACGGCCGGCGACAACGCCCGCTCATAGTGCTTGCACTGGAAACAGTCCCAGACGCCATCGGTCTTCTGAGCCGTAAGGAAGGCCGCCACATCGGCACCACGGTCGTTGGAGCCTCCCATACTCACCACGTCCACATACCCCGCCTCCTTGAGCCCCATCACCCACTCGTAGATGAACTCCTCCCAGGCGTCGGCCGACAGGTGCGTCAAAAGCTGCTTGGGCGTCAGCGAAGGTGGCAGGGCCATCATGGGGGTGACCACTGTCACAGGAGCCTGCGACGGCTCCGGGAGCCGCGTGAACAGCGGCTCGTCAGGGGACACAGAAGACGACTGCGCTACGTTCATTGAGCCCCCGATGTGCGACAAACTGATCCGCAACCCCACACGTTCATATCACCCGCCTCTCCGCAGTTGAAGACCAAACCCAGCCCCCACCCCACCCACCACATCCGGTGCTGACCCACCGCCCTCCTCCTCCCAAGCCGCCGCATCTCGACAGCACTGGTCGGCCAACCCGCAGGCAGCAACAACACGCGGCCGCATCGGCGATGTTGGGCGCCATGGTCACACCGGTCCGCCAAGAGCAGCCCGCCCGCAGCTACACCCATACCAGCCCCGAGGCCTTGAGGCCATCACCCGCCACCTGCGACGGCCCCACGCCCGGGCGTTGTACGTGTCCGCGACCGGCCCCGGCAAGACACTCCTGGCGATCCAGGCCGCCGACGCGCTCCCGCCTTCGCCGTCGGTGACGGCGTTCTCGGTTTCTGGAACACGATCGACGAAGTCTTCCCCGAAACGCGCCATCAAAGGTGCTGGGTTCATAAAACGGCCAATGTCCTCGACAGCCTTCCGAAGTCAGCCCAGTCGGCGGCGAAGTAGGCGGTCCAGGACATCTACAACACCGAGGACCGCGAGCACGCGGCCGGCGCGGTCAAGTCGTTCGCCAAGCAGTACGGGGCGAAGTTCCCCAAAGCCGTCAAGAAGATCGTCGATGACGAGGCCGAGCTGCTGGCGTTCTACTTCCCCGGCCGAGCACTGGATCCACCTGCGGACCACCAGGCCCATCGAGTCGACCTTCACGACGGCGCGGCTACGGACGAAGGTCACGAAGGGCGCCGGCTCCCACGCGACGGCCCTCGCGATGGTCTTCAAGCTCGTCGAGTCCGCCCAAGTCCGCTGGCGGGCCGTGAACGCTCCTCCCCTCGTCGCCCTCGTCCGGGCCGGAGCCCGCTTCGAGCGCGGCCAACTCGTAGAACGCTCCGAGGCTAACGCGGCCTGAACCACCGCAACTGGCTCACAGGTGTTGACGATTACTCACGGAACCGGTCTACGTGTAGGACCGGATGGCCACCGTGACATCCATGTTGAAGGCGTTCGACCCCGCCGCGGACGGCAGATCCAGGGCCCGGTCGAGCGCGCGACTCAGGGGGCCGCAGCCACTAGTGCCCGGGGCGGCGAACTCCGCGTCCTGGGCACCGAAGGCGACGACCAGGGGGTCCCTGGATATCACCCGGGTGGGATCGGTGTCCTTGAGCACTAGGTGGACCGCGTCCTCATCGCTGCCCACCGAGCAGCCCGACGACGGCCGGGCCAGCAGCCCGTGCGCCGAGCCTATGGCGAACTTGATGTCGAACTCGCCGCGCCGGGTGTCGTCGGACAGGAAGTCCGAGTAGCCGCCGTACTGCGGAGTCAGGGTCAACGGGGTGCCTCCCGCCCGGATCGGCGCAGCAGTCATCTCACCGAAGACCTGGCGGAATTCACCATCTACACGGCCTTCCGCAAAGGTGATCTTCATAGGTTCGGTGAGCGGCTCGTCGACGGCGCCCATGCGCAGATGCCCCGTGGCGTGCATGACCTCGCAGCGCCAGGCCCCGGGGTCCGCACCCGCAGGCAGCTCATCGACGGTCGGGCAGGCGGAGAAGTCGAACTCGGGCAAATCCGCGGCCCGTTCAGCTCCATGCGCGGGGGCGGCACTCAGGGCGAGTCCGGCAAGCAGGGCCCCCGCAGCAGCACTTGTGAAGCGGCGGACTGTGCGATTCAAGGTCACTCGGTTCGACGTCATACACCTCAGCATTGCAGAGCTTTCTCTGCAGGGAAAGGTCTGCAGAGGAAACGCTGCTATCTGGATAGACTGCCTCCATGACGAAAGAGCGGAGAGCGGAAGCCGCAGGGCGGCGCACGGTCGACAGCCCAGAAGTGCTCAAGGCCCTCTCGCACCCCCTGCGCCTGCGTATCCTGCGCCACCTCAGCGCGACGGGCCCAGCCACCTCAACTACGCTGGCCGCCGCCCTCGGCCAGAACACCGGGACGCTCAGCTACCACCTGCGCATGCTGGAGCGCAGTGGCCTCATCGAGGACACCCCCGAGCGCTCCACCGGGCGGGAGCGCTGGTGGCGCGGTGTGCGGGGGCTCGACATCCGCAGACCGCCGCAGGGTGAGCTGACGGAGGCCGAGCGCGCCATGTCGGCCGAGCTGGACCGAATGAGGATGGAAGAGGACGTCGAGCTCGCCCGGCAGTTCACCGCCGGACAGGCGGAGTCCGAAGGCTGGATGCGGGGTTCCCGCAGCCTCATCCACCTCACGGAGGGTGAGCTGGGCGCATTCCATGACGACTATCAGGCCCTGCTCGCGCGCTATGCCCGCGGACCCGAGGACGCCCCCGACGACGCACGCCCCGTACTCCTCCGCTGGTTCGGCCTGCCCGCTGACTGACCGGCAGTCGGCTGGCGAACTGTCTGATCGGCCGACTGGCCGTACGAGTGAGTTGAGGGAAGGCACCATGTCGGGCCAACATCTTCACGGGCAGCCACGGTCTCCCCATTCGGGCGCCGCTTTGCGCGGACCTCGAACGAGAAGAAGATCAACGTCAGTCACGCCGCCCATCGAGACTGTGGCCTGGCCAAGATCGATCCACAGGTCTTGACAATTCCTCGCGCCAAAGCGAGTTGCTGGTCCACGATGCACTGGCCGCCCGGCCGTCTGCCCGTCTACGCGCTGTACAACCACCCGCAATTGGGTGCCGAGGTCACCGACCGGCCAGGTGGTTGGTTGCCGTCACGGCCGCGGCTCGCCGACCCAGCTGGGATGCACCATCGTGTCCGCATTGACCGTGCAAGCCGTCCTTCGGTACCGACCGATAAGGGCGTCTTATGCCCGGGACCGGAGCGTGCCGTGGCATCACGTCCTGTGCGGTGCGCCGGATACAGGGCAAGCGGCCTTGAAGCAGCCCGCGCGGCGGTTGCGGATCCACCGCCGCGGAAACGATGATCTGAGAGCTGCGGCTCAGGCCGAGGTGGACCGGCTGCACGCCTCAACTTGCCGTGACGTTGCGGCCCGTCCCGGGCCGTCTTGACACCTGCTGGGCGCACCATCTCGCCGCTGAGCACCAGCGCCTCTATCCAGCTGGCCAGCACCAATACGCTCTCACGGCCTGACCGCGATCTCACTCAGGAAGAACCGCACCCAAAGCCCTGTCACCCTGTCCGCGGCGATCACACGTCGAGTTCGATGGCCTCTGCGAGCGACAAGTATCGGCAACTACCGGTTCTGAGATCTACCCTCACGGGGGTGCAGCCGACCACCATTGCTTCAGAATTCCCTGTTCGGATGAATTCTTCGCTATTGCACGGAGCGACTAGATAACCATCTTGAGTGATTACGCTGCCTTCGTCGATGGCCAGGGGAATCTCTGACCGCTGGTGCTCTTTTAGGAACCTCTCCGCGAGGCGAAGAGCCCGAGTGGAGTCAATCATGCTACCTCGTCCTCATGAACGTGAAATTTCGCCAGTACTTTATGTGTGAGGCATGTCCAGTCTGTCCGTCGAGGAACACCACATCTCCTCCCACGTTTACGACATTGAAGGCGTGTCCTTGGCGACCCTTGGTCCCAACTACAATCCCTCGTGCCCCGTTTCCTCCTCTTGCGATTTCTTCAACTATGCGGCTCAGGTTGGAAGGCCTGAAGCGCCTTCCAGGATAGAACTTCTCAATCCTGGCCACCGTGCCGGCCTGAATGTTCATGGCTGAGGCGGGAGCTCCGGAGAGCGTTGAGTCCACTGCGACGGAGCAGGCTCGGCAGTTCTGGCCCCCGTTCAGGGGGTTGATGAGCTTGACGAGGTCGGGTGTCTGTGGAGTCTTGTATGACAGTCCTCTCATCGTGACCCCGCCGCCACCGGCCCCCCAGCGCAGGTTCCCGACTGCCGCAGCCAGGCTGTTGGAGCTCGCAACAGGGACCTTCGGGCCTGGCATGAGGAAAAGGCCGAACTGGCCTACGCCGCCGAGGCATTGCATCGTTCCGTTAGCGATGTCGCCCTGCTGATAGGAGTCAACCCCGCGGCGTATGGGCCCGACGCCGGTGTACTCGTCGATGCAGCCGCTCCATCCTGAGCGGCCGTTCGCCTTGGCGTAGTCGGATCCCTTCTGGCAGGTGTTCTGGTAGGAGTCACCGATTTTGTCAATGACAGGCGAGAGGGGAATCCACTCGGTGCCCGGGATGTCCTTGGTCCAGCAGCTCTTGTCGCCGCCGAAGGATGTCCATGAGCAGGTGCCGGCCGGGTCGTAGAGATAGGTAGGGCGGTTCTCGGTGTAGGTGTACGGGGACCCAGCGGGTGTCTGCTGGCCGGGTGTGTAGGGGTCACGCCCGGTGAAGCGGCCCTGGTCGGGGGTGTAGGTGCGGGCACGCATGTTGTAGCCGAGTGCGTCTGCCAGCCCGGCGTCCTCGCCTCCTACCGGTTCCTTGTACTGGCCGGCGTAGCCGAAGTTGTTGCCGGGCTGGCCTGTGTCGATACCGGGACCGCCGGTGCCGAAGGCGCTGGTGTAGGCGTAGGTCTTGGCTTGGGTTCCGGTGGCGGTGGTCAGGTCGGTGATGGAGCCGACCAGGTCGCGGTGGTAGTAGTACGCGCTGTCCGTGCCAGAGACGGTGCGGTGTTCGGACTCGATCTCTTCGGTTGGGGTGTACTGATAGTCGGCGAACGGGGTGCCGGTGGAGGTGTACTCAGCGGCTAGCTGCGGCAGCGTGTTGTTGATGTCCCAGGCGAGGGTGACGCCGGTCTTGGTGCGCTGGGTGCGATTGCCGTCGGCGTCGTAGGTAAAGCCCCACGATTTGCCGCCTGCGGTCATGCCGGTGAGGCGGTTGTCGGCGTCGTAGGCGTAGGTGCGGGCGCCGGCCGTGGTCTGGTTGCCGTCCTTGTCGTAACCGTAGTCGGTTGCGGAGCTCCCGGTGGCGGCCTTGGTCAGCTGGTCGGCGCCGTCGTAGGTGTAGGTGGTGGTGCCCCTGGGTGTGGTGCGTGTCTGGCGGTTGCCTACCTTGTCGTAGGTGTAGGTGGTGGCGGGTGCCTCGGTGGGACAGGTGTCGGCCTGGGTGGGGGAGGCGCATTCGCTCTTCAGGCGGCCGGCGCTGTCATAGGTGTAATAGAGCGATTCGGCCTTGGACTTGTGCTGGGAGTCGATGCGCTTGGGCTGGCCTGCAGCATCCAGGGTGGCCTTCCAGCGCGAGAGCGTGGTGCTGCCGCGGGCACTGGCGATGCTGGTGGCGCGCCCGATGGCGTCGAAGGTGCGAGTTTCGGTGTATCCGTTGGTGCTGGGCAGTGTGGTGCTGGTGAGCCGGCCGGCCGGGTCATATCCGTAGGTGGTGGTGGCTGCACCGGTCTTGGCGGTCTGGCGGTTGCCGTCGCTGTCGTAGGTGTAGGCGGTGCTACGGCCGTGGGGCAGGGTTCGGCTGGTCAGCTGTCCGCCGTCGTTGTAGTCGTAGACGAAGCCCTTGGCTTGCCCGGGGACGGAGGCTGTCTTGAGCCGATTGAGGGGGTCATAGGTGAAGGTACGGGTGCCGGTGCCGTCCACGACCTTCTTACGGTTGCCCAGGTCGTCGTAGGTGACGGTGACGTCCGGGGTGTCGTCGGTATAGGTCGTGCTGGTCGGGCGCCCGAGCGGGTCGTGCAGGGTGCTGGAAGTGACGCCGCGGGCGTTGGTGACGGTCTCGCGGTTGCCGTCGGTGTCATAGCCGAAGCTGGTCTGGCGGCCCATCGGGTCGGTGATCGACTTGAGGTGGCTGCTGCCGTCGTAGCCGTAGGTGGTGGTGTGCTTGTTGTCGTCGGTGCGGGTCTTGATGTTCCCCGCGGCGTCGTACGTGTAGGTGGTGGCCCCGCCATCGGGGGCTGTCACCGTCTCGATACGGCCCAGTACGTCGTAGTCAGTCCTGGTCGTCTCGCCGTTCTGGTTGGTGGCCGTGCGCTGCTGGTTGAGCTCGTCGTGGGTGAACTTCTGTGTGTGGCCCAGGGGGTCGGTGAGCTGCCTGAGGTTACCGGCGAGGTCGTACTTGTAGGTGGTGGTGAACTTCTTCGGGTCGGCCCCGGGTTCGTTGCCGCGGGCCTCAGTCTCGGTTTCGAGTTGGCCGTCCGCGTCGTAGGTCGAGCTGTGCTTGTGCCCCAGCGGCGAGGTGATGCTGGTGCGGTTACCGTCCGCGTCGTAGTCGTAGCGGGTGACCTTGCCCAGCGGATTGGTGACCGTCTCCAGCAGATCGTTCGGCTTGTAGGTGAAGAGGGTGGACTTCTTTAGCGCGTCGATAATCTCTTTCACGTTGCCGTTGTTGTCGTACTTGGTCTCGGTCACCCCCTTGAGGGGGTCGGTGACTGTGGTCGGCCGGTTGAGAGCGTCGTATCCCGTGACGGTCTTCGCGCCGGTGGGGTCGACGACTGTGGTGAGGTTGCCGGTGTCGTCGTAGCCGTAGGTGGTGGTGTATTTCTTCGGGTCCGCGCCTTCGGCATTGCCGCGGGGGCTCGTCGTCGTAGCCAGGCGGTTGGCCGCGTCGTAGGTGTAGGTCGTCTTGGCCCCGCTGGGATCGGTGACCGACGCGAGGTTGCCTGCAACGTCATAGCCGGTGAGCGTGCGGCCGCCCTCCGGCCCGGTCGTCACCTTGACGCGGTTGAAGGCGTCGTATTCATACGTAGTGACGCGCTTAGCGGGATCGGTGACCGTCTTGAGGTTGCCGTTGGCGTCGTATGTGTTGCTGGTGACGTGCCCGGCCCCGTCGGTGACAGTCTCCAGCCAGCCCTCAGAGGTATAGGTACTGGTGGTGGTGTATTTCTTCGGGTCCGCTCCCTCGGCATTGCCGCGCGGATCGGTGACGGTCTTCTGCCGGCCTGCCGCGTCGTAGGTATAGGTGGTCTTGGCGCCCGACGGAGAAGTCTCTGCCTTGAGGTTTCCCTCGGCGTCGTAGTCGTACGTAGTGGCCTTGCCGCGGGGCGATGTCACGGACTTGATGTTGCCCACGCTGTCATAGGTGTACGTGTTTTTGCCGGAGGGCCCGCTCTCCTCTTTCAGCTGCTTCTTGGCGTCGTAGCTGTAGGTGGTCGTAGCGCCGCGGCCGTCGGTAGAGGTCTTGATGGTGCCGTCGTCGTAGTAGGTCCACTTCTGGGTGAGCGGACCTTGAGTGCGGCTCTTGAGGTTGCCGGCCGCGTCATAGGTCAACTTGGTGCGGTGGCCCTCTGCGTCCACGACAGCGATCACCCGCAACGCATCGTCATAGAGGAGGCTGGTGAACTTGCCGAAAGGGTCGATGCGGGCGGTGAGGAGACTGCCCGAGTACAGATCGGTCCAGATGCCGCTCCGCCCGTCTGTGAACGACGACTGATAGACGCTGCGGTCGAAGGTGGTCTCGCGGCCTTCGGCGTCGACCTGACGGGACACCTGTCCTTCATCGTCGTAGAAGGTCTGCATGACCTTCCGGCCAGCGGCATCGGTGATGCTGGCCAGCCGCCCGGCCTCATACCCGTAGCCGGTGGTACGCCCATCAGTTCCCTTCACCGACGTCAGGCGGCCTTCGGTGTAGCCGTATTCGACGCTTTGACCGGTGGGGAGCTCGACGCGCCGCAGTAGATGGGTGGCGGGGTCGGTGTCCACCTTGGCCGTGCGGCCGACGGCATCGGTGATCCCGGACAGCCCGGCTGTGTTATAGCTGAGCTCGATGCCGTGCTCGGAGCGGTCCTTCCAGGAGGTGAGGCGGCCCGAGCCGTTGAACGCCAGGGTGCCGCCGTCCGGGAGGGTCAGCTTGAACCCGTCGGAGGCCGAGCCGGACAGTGCGGATCTGACCCCCTTCGAGGATGGCTGGTAAGTTCCGGTGGCTTGCTGGGTGTACTTGGCCTGCACGCCGGTATCCGAGGTGAACGTAACGTTCGTCCCGGACACAGTCAGGCGGGCGTCATAGGGAAAGGACCATCCGGGGCCGAGTGCACCCGCTGTCCTGTTGCCCGAGTTATAGATGCGTCCCAGGCTGATCGGGACGCCGGGAGCCTGGACCTTGGCGTCCAGGGCAGTCTCGGCAAGGTCCCCGGTCGAGGTGTTGACCGGGTCACCCATGTGGCCGAGGATGCTCGGCCGCCCTGTGGTGTCTGTGCACGCGCAGCCGGTCTGTTCGGCGCCCGGCAGAGTGATGTGACGGGGCTGGGGCGGCATCGCCGGCGACTTCGCCTCGGCGCTCCAGTTCTTGGCGCAGTCCCAGCCGGTCGTCGTATCCGCAGCCGGTTCCTTGGAGACGGCCACCTTGATGTAGTACTCCTCATCAAGGGACATTTTGTCGTACTGACTGTTGTAGTAAGTGCCCGTCGGATAGCTTTCGCTCCCGCGGAAGCAGGTCTCTGACAACTGGACATTGTCCGAGGCCCGGTAGAAGGCGATGTGGTGCGACCACTTGCTCACCGCGTCAGGGTTGTCCCAGCGCATCCCGCCCCACTCGAGCGGAAAGCTGATGTACGAGATGGGGACAGGCCTGAACTTTTTGGGGGCAGGCGGTGCGGCAGCCGCTGAAGCCGATTTCGGGGCAGGCGCCGGAAGGCCGAGCGGGCTGACCATCCGCTTCGTCTTGCCCGAATAGACCCGCTTTTCGCCTTTCGGTCCGACCGTCATCGTGCCGGGCTGAGCGTGGGTGCGGATTCCCGCCACCTGTGCCCGCCGCTCCTTGGCGGTCATCGCTTTCCGCGGCTCAACCGGCCCGGAGGCGCGGGGTGCTGTGTCATTCGCTGAGGTGGATGACGCAGGCCGTGCCGCGACAGCAGACGTGGCGGTGAGTCCCCCAGCTCCCAACATCACCGCCGCCGCAGTAATGGACGCGACAAGACGCCCCCCTCGCAGGCGCAACCGCACCATGCCCTCCCCAGGCCGTTGTGTGTGAACCGTTTGATCCTTCCAGGCAGCCAGCCGCAGCAGGTGCCTTAATGAAAGATGAATGTGAGGCGACCGTCACATGCTGGAGTGCGCAACCATTCCTCCCTCCCATGGGTCGAAAGGAAATCGCCCATGGCCTGAGAGTGAGGAGCACTGCATGCGAAGAGGCAACAGCAAGTCTCGACTGCGCCCAAAGAAGAGATGGCTCCCTGTAGTTTTGGGAGGGGCACTGGTCAGCGGAACCTTCATCGGCGCCGGGCCCGCGCAAGCTGACACTGAAAGGGACTTGAGGGCAGATTCATTTCAGCCAGTCAAGGTCCGCTCGCTCGGCCTTCCCCGGCCGCCGTCGAGTGGCGAAGAAATACCCCCGACGCCAACCGATGACTTCTCCATGGCCTGGATGGAATGGTCCGGGGCTGCACGTTTCCACGGCTCGGCTCAAGTGCGGGTACGCAGCGCCGCCACCGGCACGTGGTCAAAGTGGCTGGATCTATCAGTCAATGCACGGCAGGAATCCACAGGTTCAGGACATAAGCATCCCGGCGTCATGCGCACGGACCCGCTATGGGTCGGACCGTCCGACGCCGCGCAGGCCCGCCTGAGGCCGGCTCAGGGAAGGCAACGCCTGCCGAAGGCGGTCAGCGTCAAGCTCCTCGATCCCGGCCCGTCCAACCCACCGGACCAGTCTGCTGCCGCCCGCCCTACACACCCCAGCGCCTCCCATATGCCGGCAGCCAACCAGGCGACCGCAGTCGCAGGGCGGCCGCCTATCACGACACGGACACAGTGGCAGGCGAACGAAAACACCACCCAGCCCCCCGCCTTCGGCGCCGAGACAAAAGCCGTACTGGTCCATGCCGCAGGCGGCACGAACGACTACAGCTGCGCCGATTCGGCTGCGCTCGTGCGGGGGATCCAGGCGTACCACATGACAGATCCCGACCACCTGTGGAGCGACATCGGGTTCAACTTCCTCATCGACAAATGCGGCACCATCTTCGAAGGCCGCGGCGGCGGCATGGACAAGCCAGTGACCGGCTTTCACACACCGGGCTTCAACACCGACACCGCCGGCGTGGCCCTTCTGGGTGAGATGGGCACGAGCCGGCCCACCCCCGCAGCCCTGCAGTCGCTGGCGCGGCTCGGCGCCTGGAAACTCGGTCTGTCCGGACACGACCCCGCAGGCACGGCCACGATGACGGCCAGCGCCTCCAACGGCAAGTACGAGGCCGGTGAGCAGGTGACCTTCCCTGTCCTGGCTAGCGCTTCGGAGGCCATGCCCACCTCCACACCCGACGAGAACCTGAACGCCCAACTGCCCTACGCACGCGCGTATGCGAACAGCCCCGCTGCGAATTCGGCGGCCCCCACCGCCGATGTGAACCGCGACGGCCTCAGCGACATGGCCGTCGGCGCCCCGCAAGGCACGGTCGGCACTCTCAAGACAGCGGGTGCGGTCACCGTCGTGCCGGGCAGCAAGGACGGCCCCGACAGTGCAGCCAAGCGCGTCCTGACCCAGAATGCGCCCGGTGTCCCCGGCACCGCGGAAACAGGGGACGCCTTCGGCGCCGACAGCGCCTATGGCGACCTCAACGGTGATGGCCACGCCGACCTGGTCCTGGGTGCCCCGGGTGAGAACGACGCAGATGGCCACAGCGACAGCGGTTACGTCACTGCCCTGTACGGCCCAGACTTCGACAGCGGAGACGGCTACAGCCTGGAATCGGCCGCCCGCGTCACCGACGCACGCTTGGGGGAGGCGGTCACGGCCGGCGACTTCAACAGCGACGGTGAGGCCGACATTTTCGCCCTCGCCCCCGGCAAACCCGCCGCCTGGTGGGTGCGTGACAGTGCCACAGCTACGGCCACGAGCAACCCTCTGCTCACTGCCCCGGGCGCGATCACACACCCTGACGCCGCCAGCGGCGACTTCAACCAGGACGGCTACGCCGATGTAGCCATCACCTACATCGACCCCGATGGCGCCGGCCGCATTATGCAGTTCAAAGGCTCCTCAAGCGGCTTGAAGCCGGGCAGCGTACTCCCCGTCAAGGGAGGCCGCTCCATCGCCGCAGGTGACCTCAACGACGACGGCTACACCGACATCGCCGTGGGCCAGCCTTATACCGCCGAGTCCGGCTCACCCACAGGGGGACAGGTCACGGCCTTCTACGGGTCCTCCAGCGGAATCACTGCCAGTGGCGCCACTTCTCTCGACCAGAGCAGTGAAGGAGTACCCGGAGGAGCCGAATCCGGAGATGCCATGGGCTCCTCGATAGCAATCGGCGACGCCAATCTGGACGGTTTCGCAGACGTCATGACCGGACTGCCGAACGAGGACATCACCCGTGCTGAGACCGACCGCAAAGACGCCGGCGCCGTCCTGCTTCTGCCCGGCAGCGCCGGTGGCCTGACAAGTACCGGCACCGTGGCCATCAACCAGGACACTCCCGACATCACCGGTGACAGCGAAACTGGCGACCACTTCGGCTCCGCAGTTTCCCTGGCCGATGTACGCGGCAACGTCCGCGTAGACCTCATCGTCGGCGCGGAGGGCGAGAACACGGGGGACGGGACACTTCTACACATCGAGACCGCCGCCAGCGGCGTCAACCCGGCCAGCGGCACCTACTACGGCCCCAGCGCACTAGGGCTTACGGCTGCCGCTCACGCAGGGCAGGCCCTGGCACCCTGACCTCTGCCCGCGGTGGCGAGGTAGGGGCATCTGCGTAAAACATCGGCCCTTACCTTGCTGCCTCGGTTCGATAAGCAGCACAACCCGTTACTGATCCGTTCGGGGTGTTATCGCTTGGCTGGTCAGGCTGAGTCCGGCGCCGGTGAGACAGCCGTCGACGAGTTCGGGGTGGTGCTGGATGTGCCGTAGGCCGCGGCGGAGGGTGTGTTCGAGGTGGTCGCCGTCCGTGAAGGTGACGTTGGCCAGCCAGCCAGCCAGCCAGCCGCGCCGCAGTAATGACCAGACGCCCTCCGCCGGGTTCAAGTTCGGTGCAGTAGGGGGGAGACAGATGATGGTGAGCCAGTCGTGGTCGGCCGCGTACTGGCGCATCCCGGCGGTCCGGTGCGTGGACGATGGGGGCGCCCTGAGCTGGATGTGGGCACGCACGACGAGGTCGCGGTAGTCGGTACAGGCAAAGCTGTTGCGGCCCTTGCCGCGGTGCTTGCGGTGCTGGCGGGGCCGGTACATCAGCCGGGAGGGCGGCAGCAGCACAGGGCAGCGATCGAGTAGCGGCGCCAGGACCGGCCACGCACTCGCACCACCGGCGTCTGCCCGCGCCGACCCCAGGTGCGAGCCCGTGAAGAGGTCATCCCGAACCGGCCTCGTCCTCGAAGACGACGTAGGCTCCCTGCGCCGCCACAGTCATCCGCCTGCGGCCACACATCCTTCTTCCACAGCTCCACCGCGTGCTCGTCGCGCTCGATTGCCCGGCAAGCGGGTGACTGCCAGGACCAGCCGTGCCGGTGCAGCAGCCGCCATACCGCGGCCGGCGAGACATCCAGCGCGAACTGCCGGAAGATCAGTACGCGGATTCTTGCGAGGGTCCAGCGCTGGTCTTCCCAGCCGTGCACGGCCGACCCCCGGGCCAATTCCTGCTCCAGTTCGGCGAATCGGTCATCGGTCAGCTTGGGCAGCTTCGGCGGGCCCGCGGAGGCCAGGGCAGCAGTCCCGTCCTGGCACCAGGCCCGCCGCCACCGCTCCACCGACCGCACATTCACCCGCAGCTCCTTCGCGATCACCACGTTCTTCTCACCCCGCTCGAACCGCTCGCCGGCCTCGAACCGAATCTGTTCACGAAAGTGCTGCCGTTCGGCGGTCAGCCCGCCGCCCTACCGCAGGGATCATCACCCGTCACCCACCACGACAACACTTCGAACAGGTCAGTAGGACAGACTCAGCTGATGGTGTACCAGGTGCCGGAGAACTCCCATCCGTCGGTGCCTTCGCCGATGTCGTCGCAGATGACGAAGTCGATGAAGTCATCTTCGAAGGAGCCGTCGTCGAGTTCTCCGCCCTGCCACTTCGACTCGATCGAGGCCCAGTGCCCGTTGCGGCCGTCGATGCGCAGTGGTGCGGTGCCTCGAGCGCCACGCTCGCGTTCATCGGCGCCGGTTTTCACGAGGCCCCGGATCTCGAACTGGTGGTCCTTGAAGTTCTGCGGGATGGGGCCGGCGGGAGTGGTGGCGGCGGCTTCGTAGGCCTGGTGGATGGTCTCGCGATAGGCGCGGCGCACGGTGTACTCGTCGTCGGCCAGCCACTTCATGAGGGTGGCGTGGGTGACACCGAGCCCGGCCCGCTCGAGTTCTGCGTAACCGCGATGGGTTTCGGTGAGGTGGACGAGCTGGGCGTGCCAGCCCTTGGCCCGGTAGGACTTGAGCCGATTCCTGGGCTGCGCACCGAAGCCGGCGAGGAGGCTGTTGAGGGCTGCGCCCAGGGTGTTCCCTTCGCCGTGGGGCATCAGTCCTCACCTCCTTGCTCGACTTTGACTTTGACCTCGCCGAACCCGGTTCCCACCTTGTACTTGCCGGGAGCGATGCCGTCCGGAGTCCAGAACACGGCCTCGTCGACGTTGCGCAGGGCGATCAGTGTGTGGCCGTCCTGGACGGCACCCCAGGCCATGACCCAGTGGCGTACGGAGGCCTCGGCGACCATGCTCATGCGCCAGTCCGGGCGCCAGAACGGGGAGTTCACGCTCTCGCCCTTGGGCCACAGCAGGCGTAGAGCGATCGACAGGCGCCGCTTGTACTCGATGTACGCCTCTCCCGTACCGATCAGTTCGGCACGGGCCGTCTTCGCGGCCTGGTAGAACGGCTTGAGGAGTGAGTTGTTGGCCCGCCCGGTCCAGGAGTCGTAAATGCGCAGCGGCTCGGTGAGGTGACCTTGCCTGATCAGCTTCTCCAGGATCTCCATGTGCGGCGTGGTCACCCAGATCCGGCCCTGAGCGTCCGGCCGCATGGCCAGACGTCCCAGAGGGTGCGGCATGTGGGCGTGCTTCCAGACCGGTACATCAATCTGGAAGATGCCTGCCTGGTCCTTGGCACGCTGCTCCAGGGGACCGGTCTGCTTGAGCTTGTTCGGTGCCAAGGTGACGGCTGAGCAGGCGGAGGGGTAGGAGCCGTTACGGTCGATGGTGCAAAGCTGTCCGGGGCCGAACCGGTCGGGCACGATGAGCTGATGGCGCTTGCCGCCTCGGATGCGCACGCTGTCCACGTCAGGATGGACCCAGCGGGGCTCGCCGTCCATGACCTCGTTGAAGAGAGCCCAAGGCGCCTCGTCCCGCTCGTCCTTACTGATGACTGCGATCGGGTGCATCTTTGACCGGCTGATGGCCTCCTTGAGGATCCGCAGGGCAGGGAAGGGGGCGTTTCCCGGTTCGTCGTCCTCGTCACCGGGCTGGAGTTCCGGTGCGCCTTGACCCTCCAGGTCCTCGGGCTCGGGAGCGCCCAGGCCGGCATCGCCGACAGCGGTTCCAGCCTCGGAGCTCTGTGCGCGCAGGCCCGGCCCGGCGCCGAGGGGAGTGTCATCGTGCTGGGTCGGGGGCTGGCGCTCCGTCGAGTGCTGCTGCAGGGCGGTAGCAAACGCGTCCAGGGCAGCGCGCAGGCGCTCGGCCGCGGGGTGGCTGGGAAGGCCCAGCTGAGCGTCGCGGGCCAGAGCAGCAGTATGGCGACGCAGACCGGGCAGCCCCTTCCCATCGGCGTTGAGGACGCCGTCGCGGTGATCGGAGAGGATCTGCACGGCGCGGGAGGCAAGGCCCTTGAGGGCTCCGGAGGTGAAGGGCAGAGCGGCGTCAGCCAGTTCGTGTTCCGCCACAGCAAGAGCGGACTCGGCAGAAGCGGGAGCAGGCAGCGCAGAGGGTGGGGGTGCGTCGGTGAAGCGTGCGTGGTTCAGGTCGGACTGGAGGAGGAGAGTGGTCTGGCCCAGGTCGCGTTCGGTGACCGTCACCGTGGCGGTGTCCGCACCTGCGGGGAGCGCCAGGGTGAGAGTCACATCGGCGTCCAGAGAACGCACCACGTGTGTCTGGTCGGTGTTGAGGACGGCCAGGACCGGCACCGACAGCTGGCGGGCCAGGTGCATCAACGTGCGAACCGCGGGCGGAACCCGGGGCCCTGACAGCGGCAGGTGCGGGTCGGGACTGTGGTGCAGCCGGTCCACGACGATCAGGGCCAAGTCATCGACGTAGGGAGCGGATTCGGCGATCGCCTCGGCGGTCAGATCGGCGCCGTCATCGACGAGCAGAGGGGCCTGAACCAGACGGGCACCGGCCTGCTCGGCCGCCTCGCGCTCGGCTGAGGTGAGGGCCCCGGCCCGCAGCTTGCGGTGGTCGGTTCCCGACTCGGCCGCGATGATCCAACGGGTCACATCATCTGCGGTCAGGCCCGCGGCCGCGTACAGCACTCGGCGCCCTTCGCCCAGCGCGCTGCGGCGCGCGGCAGCGAGAGCAAGCAGGCTGCCACCCGCCCCGGGCGCCGCAGCCACCAAAGTGAGGCGGCCCGGCTGCAGGCCGCCAGTGGCGGCATCCAGCTCGGTGAGGCCGAAACCGAGGCCGGGCACGGCGGGAGCAAGGACGCCACTGACCCGGTCCGCCAAAGACGCCAGTTTCCGTGCAGGGTGGGCCTGCGGTGCGGGGGAGGTCTCGCCGTCCACCATGTCCTCCTTCTAGGGGTCGCGTCGCGGCGGGGCAGGCCGTGCGGCCGAAAAGTTGGTGCGCCACGGGGCAACGACGGGCCCGCCCTGCGGTATGAACCGATACCACAGGGCACTGCGGTGGTGAGCTCAGCTGGTGGCGAAGGCCGGCTGCGGCGCCGAGGTCTGCTCGGCGGGAGTGGCTGAGACGTAGAAGACCGAGGAGCCCTGCTTGCTGCGCTGAGCCAGCCCCTTGGCCACCAGACCCTCCACCGTGGTGCGTACCACCGTGGTCTTGATGCTGCGCTCCGGATAGGCCTTAGTGAGCGCGGAGGTGATCTCGGCAGCGGAACGCGGTTCGCTGTGCTGGTCGAGGTGGTCGCGGACGAGTTCGACCAGCGTCGGGCCCCCGGAGCGTGCGGCCGGAACCTTGGGGACTGGCGTGGATTTGGCTGCGGACGCCTTCGTGCGGGTTCCACCCGCCGTGCTGGTGTTGCGCTGCGGCTTGGGTGCCGACTTTTGACGGATGGTCTTCTTCTTCAGGCCGGGCGTTGCAGTGTCTGCCGTACTCAGGGCTTCCTGCACCCTGACCAGCAGTGAGTGGTCGTGCTCCAGCCGCTGCAGTTGTTCCTGCAAGGCCGCGATCTCAGTGGCGATGCGCTCCTGTTCCTTGCGGTTGGTCTCGAGGTCCGAAGCCACCTGGGTGGCGTATTGCCCCTGGACTCCTGCAGCTTCCAACTGAACTTCCGGCATGGTGGCGACCTTTCATCAGTGCATCGGGAGTGATGGATGCGGATCGTACGCGCAGGTGGCGCATTTGTGCTGTAGTGCACTGCCCCATTCAACCGGGGTGCCTGACTGCTCCACTCGTGTCAGCAGCAGGTGGCGCGAGGGAGGGGATGATATCCGTGTGATTTTAAGGAGTGTACCGCTGGCTGAAATGGCAGCCTGAAGACCTTGGGGGTGGCTGTTCTTGCGGTGTCCGATGGCCGCTCGCATGCTGTGATGGATGGGCCGGTCAGGCGGTATGGCGGGGGTGTGTCCGGTTGGGCGCTGGGTAACGGTCGGCGGATCGTTGCGGATGCTGCGTCATCCAGGGCGGCAGGCAGCAGTCGGCTGACCGTTGTTCGTCGTCCCATCCCGTCGTGTCAGGTTGGGGCAACCTCATCTCCATGGGGGCGTGTTCAGTTCAGTCTTCTCCACGGAGTACTGGCTCTTGGACCAAGCTCTGTTACAGCAAGGCCGTGGGTCGGCCGGCAGCTGGTTGGGTCCACGACCATGACGTTCCCGACTACCGTCGCCCTCTGCCGCGGGCCGGCGGCCCCCGCGATGTCGTCGTGGGACTTTCCGGAAGGCTTTGCGAGGCCGGAGGGCATGATCTGAACGTGCTCAGCTTGTTCTTTATGGTCCGAGCCGCTTTAAGGGTGCGTGACGCGACCCGATCAGATGCTGAGTAGGGTTGTGGTCATGGCCAAGGAGATGGGGCGGTGGCCCAAGGTGGACCTGGACAGCGGCATCGAGGAGGTGATGCTGTCCATCCTGGAGTGGCTTGGCGAGCAGGGGGCTGGCGCCATGATCCGGGTCGACGCGGAGCGCATGCGTGACGGTCAGCCGGCGTGGACATTTGCCGCTTCTGGTGGGCCGCTGGACGGTGGGATGAGAGCCGACGGGGCGTCGGTCGCCTAGTGCATGGGCAGGGCACTGTTTCGATTGCGCGAGGCCGGGCTGGCCGTTCCATTCTGAAGTCGTGGTCCGCCTCTGAGCTGATCGCGTTCGGTGATGCTTTCGGGGCGTCTGGTGGTCTTGCCTACTACGTCGTAGCGAGTGGTAGGGCGGCCTGCCGGCGCAGGGTCGGTTGGGTTTGGGTGCACGGGCCGGGCAGGGCAGGTTCGGGCGCAGGTTCCTGAACTCTGGCGGACCCGGACGGGGGTGAGCCGACTGGGTTCGGCCGGATTCTCCCGATGGGGCTCGCAGCCAGTGCCACGGCGCGAGTGATTCGCTTGCTCACCGATTCCCGCATCAGGAAGCCTTGGCAGAGGGCCATCACTATCTCCCAGGCCGTGCTGGCCCACACGGGTCCGGTCAGTAATCTGTGCGATGGGCAGAGAATGCTCGCTGTACCTGCAAGGCACCGGTCTCGTCCTGCTGGCGAGCGCTCCCGCCGATATGCGGCGAGCGGCTCAGGGGGCATCTGGCCGACTTGGAGGCAGCGTTGCTGGCGCCAGTTCGCGGGCTCCCCGCCAAAGCGTCTCGAAGAACTCCCGACAGTGGGCGAGGTTCTTTCGGTCTTGTTCGCCGCTGTCCAGGGACCAGCGGTCCAGCCGAGAGCCACCGATGATATCCAGGAGATCGCCCTCGGACGTGTCCGGCCTAGGAACTGCATCAGAGTCCGGGTTAGGGCGCAGATCGAGCTTGTAGAGCCCTTCATACACCACGCCACTGTTGATGAAGTAGAGCTTACGCAAGGGCGACATGTGCAGCACGCGGAACTCGACCGTGAGTGTTCCCTTTCCTCGCCCGGCCATCCGCCCTATGTGGGCCTTCAGGCTTCGCTCGTGCTCCACGACCATGTGCCTCAAATGTTCACGGAACCGCGGAGCGTCAGAGACCTTGCCTGCGGCCCCTGCCTGGCCCGGGACGTCGATCTCCTCGGTGAAGTCCGGTACCAGGACGCGTAGATGCACTCGACGCGCGGGATCCGTATTCAAGTGATACAGAAAGCTGTTCACCATGGTGACGAACGTCTCGCCGGTGAAACCCATCGCCGTCAGCTGCACATCTCCCCCAGCTTCGAGCGCCTGCTGGATCTCGGCCTGCAACGCCCCTTGCGTGGCCCGAGGGCGCAGCACCTGGTTCAGCCGCCGCAGTTCGTCTTCAAGGCGGCGCACCGTGGCGGTCAGCGACTGCTCTGTCTCCTGACCTGTTGTGTGCGCAGCGTTCAGACGCTGCACCTCGCTGTAGAGCACGTAACCCACCGCGGTGAGTAGTGCCCCGCCCAAGTACACCTTGTCTTG
Source organism: Streptomyces sp. NPDC058308 (assembly GCF_042880275.1). Lineage (NCBI taxonomy): Bacteria > Bacillati > Actinomycetota > Actinomycetes > Kitasatosporales > Streptomycetaceae > Streptomyces > Streptomyces sp. NPDC058308. Next base: position 100,470 of record NZ_JBHVZA010000015.1, on the reverse strand, counting down.
CAAAGCGTCACCGAGAGGCTTCACAAACTGGGCGACCAAGCCCAGAGCGAAGACAACAGCGAGAACGATCTTCGTGACGGTCGACTCCGCCCGCCCCCATATGCCAGCTAGCCTCTCGCTCCACGATAGCCCCGTACCCGACACAGCGCCCCCCGGCGTTCACAAACTTCGCCTTCCTGCACCCAGGATGCGCGCCAAATTGGCAGATGTACCCGGATAGTTCACGGCCAACACCCATCAGCCGCAGAGAGTTGCGATCCTTGGCCAGTTGTCGAGCTCTCGTGGTCTTTCCGACCGTAGTGCTCGGACAAAGGCCGCGCTTCCCGCGGCGGGGCCGGCGGGCGCCGCGGCATGGCTCATTCGTCCTTCAGGGGCTGGGTCAGCTGCTTGTCCAGGGTGAACTCGCCGTGATCGAGCGCGCCCTCCAGTCATTAGGCCGCGGCGCGGACCCGGGCCAGCTGGCGCCGGACGGTCTCGCGCTCGTCGTCGGTGAACTGCTGGCCGCGCATCTTGGGGACCAGCCGTCCCAGGGTGGCCACGAAGCCGTGGCAGGAGCCCACCAGGTCCACGTATTCGAGGGTGTGCTCGATCTTGCGGACGGCCTGGACGCGGTCGCGGATCTTCTCGCGGCTCTCGGCGGTGTTGTCGAACTGAGCGCGGTTCACCAGCATCTGTGTGGTGTTGTTCCGCATCGTCGAGCGGGCCACCCCGGACGGTGCAGCAGGTCACGGGTGACTTCCTGTGCGGTGTCATCGTCGCGGGTCAGCTCGGTGACCACCCCGACCTCGTCATCTCGGGGAAGGTCGGCGACCGCCGCGACCTTCTCGTCCAGCGTGACCGGGCGGTCGATTCGCTGGCCGACCACGCGCTGGGCGCCGTCCGGCTTCCACTGCCGAGTCCCAGTGCGCGGATTGAACGGCGCGTCCTCGATCGCCGCCCACCGCTCGTCCTCGTCCGCGACCGAGGCCAGGATGCGATGAACGGTGAACGAGACCTAGCTTGATCTTTAACCTGTGCGGCGTGGTCGTGGGGTTGTTGATTTCGTCGTTCGCTGTTTCGCTGACGGTGTTTGCGGGGTGTGTGCACGTCGTGGCGGGGTGTGGGCCGGGTGTTCTTTCGGCCCGGTGGCCGTCCGGGGCCCGGACGAGATGGTTTGGGTGCTTGGGCCGGGCAGACCGCTTGTGGGCGGATGTGCCGGAAGTCGCGGCGGACTCGGGCGGGGGTGAGCCTGTCCGGGGAACTGGGTTTCTCCCAGGGCCGACGCAGGTCGGCTGCCATTGGTCGGGCGAGCCGAAGTTGGGTGTAGGCGGCGAGGATCAGCCAGGTCCATCGGTCAGCCGCCTCGGGGGTGCGGATCTTTGGGGAGGTCCAGCCGAGGGTCTGTTTGAACAGGCGGAAGGTGTGCTCGATGTCGAAGCGCCGCAGGTATGCCTGCCAGAGACGGTCGGCGTCTGCCGGGGTGGCATCGGTGTCCGACCACCACAGCCAGACCGGCTTGGGTGTTGCTCCGCTGGGCAGGTGGTCGATGTCCAGGCGGATCACCGTCCCTTCGACGATGGGGAGGGTGCCATCGTCGGCTGCCCAGGAGGAGCGGTGGGTCAGCTTGGGGTGCAGGCGGTCCCAGGAGCGGGCCCTGGCGGTTCCGTAGAGGCGGGTGTCGGTGATGGTTTCGGTGTCCGGGGTGCCCCAGGTGTCGGGCTGGCCGAAGACGAACTCGCCGCCATGCCGGGGCGGTCGGCCCTGAGTGTGCGGGAGCCGTGGTGGGACAGCTCTGCGTAGGACGCGGTCGGATCGCATCCTGGCCAGTACCTGGACAGGCAGGTCTTTGAGGAGGAAGCCAAGGCGGGGTGCGTCGTATCCGGCGTCGGCCACGATGAGGACGTCGGGGTCGCCCGCCTGCCACTGTTCCGCTGCGATCAGTCGCTGCAGCAGCTCGCGCAGCTGCCGGGCGGTGACGGTGGCGGTGTCGTCGCCGGGTGTCAGACGCAGTGCGTCCAGTGGTGCGGTCCATGAGCTGCGTCCGGGCTCGGGTGCGCAGATGATCGAGTAGGGCCAGCCGGGGACCGGGATGTGGTGGTCCTTGCCCCGGCCGTATGTGTGACACAGGATCCGTTCCGGTGAGGTGTGGGCGTCGGGCCGCAGCCAGCAGGTGACGTCGATGGCCAGGACCAGCTGGCCGTCGGCAGCCCGCGGCAGTGGTACTTCGGCGAGCGCCCGCCGCAGCCGGCCAGCATCGATACCTCCACGGGCCACCGCGGCATAGAGCCCTCCATGGCCGCGGTGGTGTTCACCCACTAGCGAGAGCTCGGCCAGTGACCGCACCGGACCGTCGCCGCACAGAACAGCATCAGTCAGCTCGAACAGGGCGTCCGAACGAGCGGTCAGGCAAGCGTAGAACTCGCCCCGGAAGCATGACAGTTGCGCCAACGACTCTCGCCGGGCGTCGTGATGCAGCAGACTCATCCTCACGGCCTTCGTGCTGAATGTGTGTGTTCCTTGGTCGGAGCACATGTTCAGCCGAAGGCCGCCTCCATGTACGGCAGTTACCGAACCGGGTGATCAAGTTCGACGGACCATTCGACGCCGGACGTTAAAGATCAAGCTAGAGCCTGTCTCTGAACCTCTGATCAGATGGTTCAGAGACAGGCTCTTAAAGGACCCTCACCGCGTCACCGGCAGAGCGGGGCCCCTCAGGGGTGTCGCCGGAACGCTTGCTGGGTGCAGGGCAACCGCGTTCGTGTGCGGATCAAGATGGGGCGCAGATGTACTCCACCAGGACGAGGCGTCCGTAGACGGAACGGGCGGGGCCGCCACGGGGCCGGGCGGGCAGAGGGGCCGCGTCCTGGTCCGAAATGGTCGAATCGCTGGGGTGCAAAGTGCCTGGGGCGGTCAGGGCGCGAATGCGAGCAACGAATTCAGGCGCTGGCAGGGGGAGTTCGACGTCGTCGTCGACGTATTTGATGGCGGAGACGACGTAGTCCATAACGGCGGCGAGTAGGGGTTGTCGGGCACGGAGGCGACGGCTGGGCCTAAGTCTGCTGAGGATCCGTAGCGTGGTGGGCAAGCTCGCTGGCCGGTGGATGTCGGGAATCTGGTCGGGCGTGGCGGGCAGGTGTTCGTCGAGGTCGGTGGCGCCCGGCGTCTGTTCCATCCACCAGGTGGCGGCGGTGTCTTCGCCTAGGGACTGGTGCTGCAGAGCGAGGCAGTAAGAGGCGATGTGATCGCCGGCGCCGGCGGCGAACTGCCACCAGAAGCGAGCGGCGTCGGGGACGTTGCCCAGTTGGAGGATGCAGCCCAGCACGCGGGCGGCATCGGGTTCGGTGGGGAGCGCGTGGGTGAGGAAGTCCTGGGTCAGGGCATCCAGCGCGGCGCGGGTAAGCACGGTTTCGCACAGGGTGTGCAGGTCGCAGGCGGCGTCCCGTGCCTGCTTGTCGCGACCCCGCCGGTGGATGGGGGAGTAGATCCATGGGGGCGAGGCGCTGGATGTGGACGGGGCGGGGGAAATGGGGATGGGGGCATCGATGAGGCGGGCTCTGGCGAGAAGGTGATCAATGGGTGCGGTCACCGTTATCCCTCCGGGGTGGAGCGGTTGGGGAAGAGGCGGTCGTTCAGGCTGCGTCTGGCGTGGAGTTCGGTGGAGCGGACCAGACCGACAGAAAGGCCGAGGACGTCGGCGACGTCTGTGTCCTGCATGCCGCGCAGGTACATGAGGACGGTTACGTCCAGCTGGCCGGGCGGTAGACGGCGCACGGCCTGGAAGAGGGTCATGGTTTCCTCGACTTGGCGCAGTTCGGCGGCGCTGCCGTGGGCTTGGTTCAGGGCGAGGGAGTCGAAGGCGGACTCGACCAGGGTGGGGTAGCCGTCGGGATGGGGGGTGCGTTCCATGACGGTCTCGCGCAGGACGCGCCAGGCGAAGCGCGGGGTGTTGTCGCTGGACCGCGCGTCGTCCCAGACGACCTGGAGGAGGAAGAAGACGTCGTTGACGGCGCGTTGCGCGTCTGCCGGGCTGCGCAGGAAGGTGTTGGCGTAGTGGAAGTAGGTGGCGCCGTACAGCTCGTAGAAGGCACTCAGATGCACGGGCCGCTCGCTGTCGGGGAAGTCTTTGGCAACGCAACGGTTGATCCACACGGTGCGCTTGTTCACCTCGAGCGCGGCCATGACCCACAGGCCGCGCAGGGCGGCTACTGATGAGTCGGGAACGCCCAGGGCGCGCATGAGGGAACGCACCCACTCCCAGCGCGGGTAGAGACCTACCGCGCGCAGGAGTTCGCTGAGCTTGGAGCGGGACCAGCCCATGCTGCGTTCGAGCTGTTCGAGGGTCGCCCCGCTGGCCTGGTAGGCATCCCGCAGCGGCTGGAGCCAGGCCCGGTGGGCCGTGCCCGCGCTGGGAACGATCGGCCCGAGTTTGCGGCCCGGCCTGGTCGGCGCCGGACCACCTGGCCCGGTCGGCGGCATCGGCATGGTCACCGCGGGGACTCCCCGGCCTCGTGCGAGTCGGTGGCCGTGCGCCGGGCTTCGGTGTGCTGGGTGTAGGCCTGCAGGATCTGCTGTACCCCGAAGCCGATTGACGGGATAAGCGTGATGGCTGCGGCGACGGTCTCTCCGAGAGCAATCATCACCAGGCACAGGGCGACGAGCGACACAAGTGCCGTTGCGACAACGGCAGTTCTGCTTGTCATGGGCTTCCTTCTGAGGGCGGTTTCCTAGTCCGTGGGGGTCAGCTCCTCGGACGTTTGCCGCGTCCCCCTGTCGAGAAGCCGGGCCCCAGCATGGAGCGCGGACCGACGTCAGGACTCGCCCATCGGTGATCCGGGAACAATGCCCGACCTCTTAGAGGGCGCAGAACGGGCGATTTCGTGTCGTCTCTCGCGCGTTCGTGCACGCTGTGGCCCGGAAAGGGCAATGTTCCGCATTCCGCTTGCGCCGCGTTGCCACTGCGGCGCCCAATAAAGGGGAAGGCGCACCCACCTGTGCCCCGAGGGGCACTCGCACGGTGCCCCTGCGGGATCCCAGTCCGGGAGACGGCCCCCTCGTTTGCCGCGAGGGGGCCACCCCCGGCCGGCGCCCTCCGGCGCGACGATCACACATCACACGCGGCTGTCTGGAATGGTCCGAGCGCTTCCAGTACGAGCTGTACTACGACGGCAGACCACTGGTGCGCTTGTGCGCGCGGTCCAGGAATGCGAGTACGCCATCGTGATCGAATGGGTGTGGTGCTGGTCTGATTTAAGGGCCAACGGTGGTCGAAAACCCTGGCCTTCAGCGTCTTATACGGCACTTCACACCGCGCGTCGCGGCCTGCCTGGCGCACCGCCGGGGCTCCCAGCGGATCGCATTCGTACTGGTCGTTCTCGGATGGTTGCTCGCCACCATCGTGACCGCGGGTGCAGCCGCTGTGATCTTCCGACGGAACTGACAGGTGCTGTTGGTCTCGTTCGACCTGGCAAGTGGCTGGCCCAGCGGCCGCTGATGCCCTCAGAGGGAGTGCGGTTGAACGGTGTGTGAGCGATCTTGTCGAGACCGCCGGGCGGCCGGGGGGCGGACGGATTAGACCGACCACTCGACAACGCTGCCGCAGAGGGCATTGCTCCAGGCTGATCGCCGTTTCCTCAACCGACATGACCGGAAGTCTCGAGACGGCCTCTCAGGACTTCCGGCCCGTCTCGGGGCCCGCCACTCACCGACCGGCCTCGTCCCGTAACTGGGGTACGTGGTATCGCAAAAGAGGCGTTCGGAACGGAGGCGCGAGATCAATGCGCGCCTCGGCGTTCTTGGACTGCGACACCGCCCTAAACAGGGACAACGTTGCCGGATGTCCTAGAACAGGTGACTGCCCGGATGCCCGGCAGGGTGCAGGCACAGGCCATCGTCGTTAGCTGCGGCCGCGGTGGCGGGGCATTCGCGCATTACCGAGAGGGCATAGGGGCGGCTGGTGTCGGAGGTAGGCCAGCACACCCACCAGGCGGTGCTGGTGTTGTCGGCTCGGTCCTGACTCTGTGCCAGGCGGACATGCGGACCGCCGTGGTCAGCCGTGTACTGGCAGCGATGGTGTGTCTCAGCTTCGTGTACGGCATCTGCCAGGTTTTCCAACATGGCCCTGTCGCTGTCAGTGATGTCGGTTTCTGCCGTGCACTGTTCGGCATCTGCGCTGCAGCCTGAGTCAGTCGGATGCCCTTGCGGCAGGTGGCAGCCGGAGCATGAAGAGGCGCGGGTCAGGGTGTGGCCGCTGGCGTCCCACCACAGCCAGTACGTCATAACCGGGGGGTCCTCGTCCCAGGCGAGGTGGTCGATGAAGGCGACATGTCGGCCGGAGTGAGACCCGCGCAACTGGCAGCCGAAGGATGCGTCGTCGTCCCACACATCTGGGATATCGGCCTCGGCAGTCATGGCGAGCTGTTCCTGCAGGGTGAGTGTCACAAAGTCACGGCACGTCATACCCAGAGTCTGGCAGTGACCACTGACAGGCCATGCCTAACGTCCTGCGCATCCACGACCCCTGGACAGGACGTGCCAACAACTCCCTGCTCCTCCTGCTTGGACAATGAGATCCACAGCACTGCCCCTGCCGGAAACCATGGAACCCTCTCACCGCAAGAGCCGAGGTTGGGCCACTTCGCCCCGTCACCACGCCTCAATGCGCCCGAACGACCCACCAACTGGGGCCGCTGGCAGCCAACATGCCGGGACCGCTGAACAACGTCACAACCAACCCGCTGCTGCGATCACGGTGCCCCCAAACTGCCTGCAAACCAGATCAGTTGCCCTCTCTGAAGAGCCTGACTCCACCTTGCGGTTCACCGCCGGCTGGCTGCGGTCTCCTTCGTGCGCAGGCGTGCTGCGCGGCTCGCGAATCTGAAGGCGCGGTCGGCTGTCTGCATATCACCCCTGACCGCCGGTCTGGTCGAGGAGTTTGCGCATGAGGACTTCCGTGTCGAGTTCGGTCGCTAGGCCCAGGGAGCGGTTGACCTGGTCGAGGCGGGAGATCGCTGCGGTCAGGCCGCTCCGGTTGCCTGCGGCCGCTTCGATCTGGAACCAGTCCCGGTAGAGAAGTTCTGCGCTGTCGTCGACCTCGAGTCCGATGGCGATGGCGCGGCGGGCCAGGGTCAGGTCATGGTGTGGACCGGACTCCAGACGCAACGTTGCCACGGTGTGCGCTGTACTCACGATGCGCATCGCAATTTCCTGCTGCAGCGGCTCGCTCCAGGGCAGCGGCTGGGCACCGAAGGGTTTCCCGCGGACCTGATGGAGGGCGCGTTCAAGGTCGGGCAGGCCGGCCGGGCCGTGGGGGAGAGCGGCCTCGACGGTCCGCAGGAAGACGTGCCAGTCGCAGCAGATCTTCGCCGAGAGCGTGAACGGGTCGCCCTTCACGGAGCGCCGTGGCACGTACCACATGCCAGTGTCGTCTTTGCCGAGAGCGCGGCGCAGGCCGCCGAGCCGGGAGTTGAGGGTCTCGGCTGCCCAGGGGTGGGACGGGTCCATCTCCGTGCACAGGGCGTCCGCAGTGCGCCCGGGACGCAGGTGGAGCAGGGCTGCCAGTTGTGCCTCGCGGGCGCCGTGACGGGAGGCGGCCACGCCGGAGATGGCGACGGTCCCCAGCACTTGGATGAGCGGCACACCGGGACGCGGGCCTTCAAAGCCCGGGCTGCCGGCGGCTGGCTCGGGGGAGGGGCTGCTGGAGTTGTGCGAGGGTGCCGGTGGCGCCTGCGGGAGCGTGGGAGCGGGCTGTTCGTCGTCCTCGGCTGCGGGGGCCAGCGGTGTATCGGGCCCGTCAGGGTCTTCCTGTGCGGGCAGGTCGGGCACGGTGGTGGGAGAGGCGGAGGCGGTCAGGAGTGCAGGGAAGATCCCCAGCCCGCCGTCACCTTTTCCGTCGTCGGCCGTGCGGTGGGAGCTGGCGCTCCTTGCACCGGCAGCTGGGCCGAGGGGGTCGGTTGCGGAGGTGCGGGGCGGGCCGGTGTGTGGGGAAGCCGTGGTGCGGGCCGCGTGCGCGGTCCGGGTCTCGGACGGCACGTGCTGCCAGGCTCCGTCGGCGGGGCGCGGCTCTTGTCCGGATACCTTGAGGGCGGCCGTGACCTCTTCGAGGGCGTCGCGTTCCAGGCGCTGCAGGGTGATGTCGAGACCGAGGCTGTCGAGGGTCTGCGGTTGGGTGTTGGCGGCATCCAGGAGGTCGCTGTCCTCGAAGAGGAGACGGGCCTGGCCGGCGGGGACGATGAGCGCGACCTTCATGGTGGTCCTCGATGTGTGGAAGGTTTCGGCGAGCTGCCAGGAGCTGTCGGCATCGAGGTCGGCAGCGCACAGGATCAAGTAGGGAGTGCGGGATTCCTTGGGTTCCTGGTGGGCTTCGAGGAGACGCTCGGCAAAGTCCCGTGCCGCGTCTGCGGTTGCGCTGATGTGCGCGATGCGGCCCGTGGGCAGCAGGTGGTTCAGGCCCTCGCCGAACCCGACGACGACGACTTCCACGTCGCTCGCCCAGGGGCTCATGGCGAGTTCCAGGGCCAGCGAGGTGAGGACCTCCGTGCGGTGCGCGCGGTCTCCGTCCAGCAGGAGGACACCGGTGTGCGGCAGGTCGAGCAGCACCAGCTGGCCGTCACCGTCGGCGCCGACGGTGACCAGACCTGGGTAGGGGGGCGGCACGTCGGCGGCCTCGTCCTCGGCGAGGAGCTCGGCGGTGTTCTCGCACACCCACCAGCCAGCTCGGCCGGCCGTGAAGGGGGGTACGGCGGCGGCCTGCAGGTCGTCGGGCAGGACCTGCACGCTGCGGTCGGTGATCTGGGCCCCGCGCAGGGCCGGAAGAGCGTGCCCCTGCTGGGCGGCGTGGTGAGCAAGGGTGCGTAGCGCCCGGTCGAGTCGGAGGATGCCCGTGGGTTCAGCGGCCTGAGCCAGCTGCGCCTCGGTCGGGGAGGTGTTTTGGGGCATGGCGATGAGCTCGCCGGGCCGGGCGCTGCGGCGTTGCAGGATGCGGCGCAGGGACAGGGCCAGAGTCACTGCGGCCGCCAGGGAGGCCAGTACCCCCGCGGTGCGCAGAGTGAACACCTCCGATTCCGTGGACGGGTCAGTGTCCGGGGCGGGCACCGAAGTCGGCTTACCGGACGGTGTGGACGCATCGGAGGGAGGGGAAGGCCGGTGGGTGGGCCGCTGATCCTCACGGTCGGGTTTCTCGGGTGTGGCCGACGGCTTCGTGGGACCGCTCTCCCCGGCCCCGGGGCCGGGTTCGCGATCGGTGTCCTTGCCACCGTCGGCGCCAGCATCTTGCGGGTTGTGTTCCTCCTTCTTATCGCCGGGGGCCCCGGGTGTGGTGGGGCCCGGCGCCGCGGGCACGGTGATCTGTTGGCCGGGGTAGATCAGGTCGGGATCGTGCAGCGGCGGTGTATGGCCCGGCTGGTCATGCCCCTTGCTGGCGTCGAATAGCTGCGGCCACTGGTCGCCATCGCCCAGCTCGTCCGCGGCGATGGCGGACAACGACTCCCCGGCCTCGACCGTATGGATCCGCTCGCCCTGGTCGTCCCTGGCCGCTGCTGCTGGGCGCTGGGCTGCCGCGAGCCGCATCCGCCTCCCAGCTTCGCCGCTGCCCCCTGCCTGTTCGGACACCGGGGCGGGGGAGGAGATGTGGGCATCGGCCGGGAGCTGCACGTGGAGCCCGGCGGGCAACAGCGCGCCCTGCGGAAGACCCGGGTTGAGCCGGCGGATCTCGGCGGAGCGGCTTCCCGACCCCAGGTACTCCACGGCCAGGTCCCACACAGTGTCCCCCGTCTCACCCACCACATGGACCGGCCCCCTCTGCACGGGCGTTTCAGCCCGCAAGGCGGCGGTGATGGCGGGCGCCGCGGGGGCCTTCGTGTGCGGGACGGTGTGGGCCAAGTGCAGAGGTGCGGTGGCGGCCGCCGCGGGAACCGGGGAGGCCATCGCCGTACCGGCGGGCAGCACCAGCAGCCCGCCCAGGAGGAACCCGGCCAGCCGTTGCGGCGCGCCCAAGACGCGGCGTTGTCCACGAGACGGGCGGCGACGCAGCAGATGGGGGATCTCGGCCAGCACGCCCAGGGCGAACCACAGCCACAATGCCCACGCCAGCACGGTCAGCACGGTGAACAGGACATGCCCGTCGTCCGGCGACATCAGAGCCTCGGTGATGTCCGTGCCGCTGGGTATGCCGGCCGGGAGGGTGCCGGCGGCGGCCAGGACCCACGGCACACCGCTCAGCAGCAGCGCCAGAACGGCCAGGCTGCCCGCTGCGCGCAGCACCCGCGCGGGCAGGGCGGGGCGGCCGGGGGAGGAGTGGGACATCTTTATGCTCCCGGGTCGGTGCGTTCGAGCGTGACGTCGGCGTGTGCGGTGACCTGCATGCTGGAGTAGCCGAATCCACCTAGCAGCAGGGTCTGGTAGGTGTCGTGGACGGTGATGGTGATGCTCTGCCCGTCCGCGGCAACCGTGACGGTGCCCTGGACTTTGGCGTCGGCGAGGAAGGCCTGGGCGGTGGCGACGGCCTTGTCCGGGTCGGCGCGGGTGCCCTGGCCGGTGATGGCACCCGGAGCGTTGATCTCCTGGCCCGCGGCGCGGGCCGCCTCCGCGGCGATGTCCTCGGCATCCGCGTCGGCCATCAGCAGGCGCCCGCCGTCCACCAGCAGCGCGAGCAGTCCGATCATGACGATCGCGAAGCCGAGGAAGTACAAGGTCACCGAGCCGCGGTCGCCGCGGTGTTGAGTCAGGCAGCGGGGGCGGGCCCAGCCGCGGCCCTGCCGGGCGGCTCTCCTTGGCACCGTCACGGGGTGCGCCCTTCGTTGGTGCGGGCCACATACCGGTCCACTGCACTGTGCCGGGTCGCCCGCAGCGTCTTGGAGCCCGGCAGCCCCGGCACCGCCAACTGCGCCAGCGGGATCGTGCAGTGCACGGTCACCGTGACGCTGCCCGCCTGGCCGGGTTGCGAGGGAAACCGGCTGGTGTCGACCTGGACGTCGGAACTGGCACAGGTGCGCTGCGCCTGCCCCAGTGACCTGAGCGCTGCCTGCCGGGCCCGGGCTTGCGCGGTGGAGGGGTCGGTGGACTCACTGGCCGCCCGGGCGGCCGCGGCCGCGGCATTGGCGGACGTGCTGTCTCCGAGTCCGGCCAGCCCGAACGCAGCGATGATTCCCAGGATCGGTACCAGCACGGTCAGGCACACCACAGCCTCCAGCGTGTACGAACCCCGATCGCCCTCCCGGCGGCCGGCCAGCGCCGCAGCACGTTCCCCGGCATCCCGGTGGTGGGCGTGCGCGTGGCTACGTCGCTCGTTCACTGGTTCTTCTCCACGGTGTCCTCCGCGCTGCGCTCGATCCGCACGTCCCACGGCAGGAAGTTCATGACCCGCCCCGAGACGGTCACCCGCACCCGCTCCCCGCTCGACCCGGCGGTGCTCACGCGGGCTTGCTGCACCACTCCGACCCGGGCCAGCCAGTCCTCGGCGCGCGCCGCGCCCTGCCCAGGGCTGGACTGGAACTGCGCACCGCTCCGTGCGCCCTTGCGGGCCGCGGTGTGGGCGGCGGTACTGGCCAGGAAGTACACACCCAGCTGCAGCACCACCAAGGAGATGAACAGCAGGATCGGCGCGATGACCAGGAACTCCAGCGTGGAGACTCCCGATTGTCCGCGGCCGCCGCCCACGGCCTGCCGCCGTACGCGCCACCACCGCCGGATGCGACTCCTCATGCGCCGACGGCGGCCTTGAACCGGTCGATCAGCGTCGTGGAGGTGCTCTTGAACACGGTGCCGAACGCCACCGCCACGCCCAGCACCACCGCGCCCAGAATCAGCTTCTCCAGCGTCTCCATCCCGGCATCCCGGCGGGCGCCGCCCATCTTCTCCGCCCGCGTCAGCCACGCCGTGTGCAGGCACAAGGCCACTTTCTCAAACCCCGTGAACTTCATGATCGGAACTCCTCGTCGGAGGGCGCACCACGGGTGCGCGGTCAAGTCGTCAGATGGATGTCAGGGCGCTGAACGCCGGGTAGGCGAACATCACCAGCACGACCGTGAACAGCACCGTGCCCGGCACGACGAGGCGCTCGGATGCCGCGTTCGCCTCCGCCTCCCGGTCGGTGAGCAGCCGCTGGCGCAGCAGCAGCGCCTGGGTCGCCAGCGTCTTTTGGATCGAGGCGCCGGCACCGGCCAGGGAGAACGACTCCGCCGGGGCGGCCAGCTCGGGGATGTCGAGCTGCTCGCCGAGCTGTTTGAGGGCCTCCCACTGCGGGATGCCCGCCAGTTCGGCGCGTTTGAGGGCGGCACTGATGCGGGTCAGGATCCAGTGGTCGCCAACCTCGGCGGTGCGCTGGACCGCTGCCTCGGGCCCAACGTTCGCGCCACGCTCCAACTGGGCGCGCTCCAGGAAGGAAGCGATGGCGTAGCGCACTTCCAGGCGGGCTGCCTTGGCCTTGCGCCGCACGTCGGCGTCCGCGGAGAACCAGATGTAGGCGGCGAAGCCCACCGAGACCAGCAGCGGCGGAGCAAAGGAGATCCCCAAGCCTGCCAGGTTCAGCAGCAGCCCACCGGCCTGCACCATGGCCAGGGCCACCAGGGACCCCACCACTTTGGTGCCCACATGGTGGGGCACCGACTTGTTGAGCAGTTCCAAGTCCGCGCGCGGCACGTTCAGGCGGTGGCCGTGGGAGGCCAGGATCTGCACGCCGGCCCGTTCCCACACCGTGGGCGCACCGCGTCCGTGCCCGTCCGGCGTCGCCGGTTGCCCAGGTTGGCCTGTGGTGTTCTCCAGACGGTCCAGGACGCCGTCCATGTCCGGCCGGGCGGGCAGCAGTTCGCGTACCACCAGGAACAGGCCTGCGCCGGCGATCGCACCGTAGGCCAGTGCGCCGGTCGAGATCACAGCAGTGCCCCCTTCGTCCGGACCGAGGGGCCCGACACAGACCCGAGGGGACCGGCCGAGCCGGGGACCGGCAGCGGGGCCAGCAGCCGCGGTGCCGGCCGCGACAGAGCGAGTCTGCGCATCCCCACCAGAGCCGCGGCGAACATCAGCCCCAGGGCGAGCAGCACGAGCTGGCCCTGCGCGGTGCGGTAGATCTCCCCCCACGACGGGTTGGTGACGATGTACGCGGCGATCGCCAGCGAAATGATGGAAACCCAGCGCGTCCCGGTGCGCACCTGGCTGCGTTTGGCATCCACCGTGCGCAGGGTGATGGCCTCCTGCTCGGTGAGGTGGGCCATGGACTGCAGGGCCCGACTCAGTCCCGGCCCGTGGTCCTGGGCGTGCGTGAGGAACAGCATGACCGCGTTGTCGACGGCGCCGTCCGCGAAGGCATCGGCGAACTGCCGGTAGGCCAGCACCGGATTGGAGCCCACCCGCAGCCGCGCGGCCAGCAGCCGTACCTGCGGGCGGATGGTCACCGGAGCACGCGTCGCCGACGCGGTGATCGCACTGTCCAGCGTGCCGCCGGACTCATGCACCCCCGCCAGCTGCTGCATCCACTCCGCCAGCGCCTCCAAGCGAACGATCTGGCGCTGGCTGGTGCCGGCCGGATTCCAGATCCACGGGATACCCAGCACCCCCACCGCGGCAAGCAGCCCATGCACCGGCCGTGCCCAGTACAGCCAGGCCCCGACCGCGCACAGGCCCGCCAGGGCCATGATGAACCGGTAGCGGCGCGCCCAGGCATCGGGCAGCGACTCTCGCGCCTGCCACCAGCGCGCCACCCACGGCGAGGGGGGACGCTGGGCGGCCAGAGGCGCCGGGACGGCGCCGCGCACCGCGAGGAGGCCCCCGCCCACGAGTAGCGCCCCGCACACCGCGGCCAGCAGATTCCATTGATCTGTGCTCACGCCGCGTCCTCCCTCGTGCCGATCAGGTCCAGCGGGGCGGGCCATGCGCCGTACTGCGGCACGGTCAGCCAGCGCCGGTCGAACCCGGCCAGCGCCTCCAGTTCCTCGATGAAGGACGGCACGAGCTGCGGGATCCCGCGCGGATCGGACCCCCCGGGCGAGAAGATCTCCTGGATGGAGGGGTGCCCGCCCTCACCGGGCTGCACCTCCAGGACGTGGGAGACAAACCGGTGGCGGCGCCCGCCCTGACGGGTCTGGTTGATCTGCTTGAGGTACACCACGATGTGGATAGCGGTGCCCACCAGTTCGTGGACGTCATCGCGGTGCATCCCCCGGCACAGCGTGACCAGGCGGGGCAGCACCAGGTTGGGGTAGGCGGCGTGCAGCGTGCACATGGAGCCGGCACCGCCGGCGCTCATCGCCTGCAGCATCGCGATCGCTTCGCGGTCGCGGACCTCACCGACGATGATGCGCGTGGACAGCATCCGCAGGGCGTGCGGAAACATGTCCTCCACCGTGATCTGCCCGACCGGCCGGCCATCGACGAGTTCGCCGTTGGACTCGCGGGACTCCATGGCCAGGAACTGGGCGCCGCCCTCGACCTGGTCGAGGTACAGCTCCCGGTCCGACTCGAGGGTGACCACCCGCTCGTCGGCGGGAATCTTCTTCGCCAGCGCCCGCAGCAGTGACGTTTTACCGGTGCCCATATCCCCGGCGAACAGCACGTTCTTCTTTGCCAGCACGAGTGCGTGCAAGAACGCGGACAGGGCGGGGGAGAGGGTGCCCCACTTCTGCATCTGTTCCAGGCTCGAGGCCATCACGCGGTGTCGGCGTACCCCCAAAAACGGATCACCGGTCAAGGTCGTGGCCTCGGCGCGGGAGCCGTCCGGCAACCGGAAGGAGACCATCGGGGAGGAGGCGGAAAGCCGCCGCTCGCGGTGCCCTGAGCTGGACGCCAACCGGTTGATCAGCGCGATCAGTTCGTCGTCGTTCTGCGCGACCGGCGGGACTGCGATGGTGGGCCGGTTGAAGTAGTCGACCTGGACGGTGTCGCCGAGCACGACGATGTTCTCCACGTCCGGGTCGTCCAGATACTTCTGCAAGGGCCCGGCATGAAACAACGCGTCATAGACGGACTGGCACAGCGTCTCCACCTGCGCGCGGGTCAGCGTCGCGTGCCGCCGCGCCTGGTCCACCGCCCACCGCGAAACCCGCTCGGCTACCAGCGAACGGGCCCGCTCGCGGCGCGCACTCTCATCGGCCAGCGGCTCCTGCTCATCCGCGGCGACGATGTCATCGCTCACCGCGTCGCGCAGCGTGGCGATGTCCTGCGGCGAGACCGGCAACGCCCCGGCCTGCTCGGTGACATCCAGCGCCGCGGGCGAGGACAGCGCCGCAGAGTGGCGCGTGTGCGCGTCGGCCGTCGGCGCGACGGTCGGGGCAGGCGCCTGCTGGGTCAAGGACTGGCGCAAGACGTCCTGCAGGCGTGGCGCCCCGGGCACCGGCTGCTTCTCAGCCATGAGAGGCCACCCCCGGCAGCCGGGGATCAACCGGTTGGCCCGCCAGGCGGACCGCGGCCAACCGCTGCAGCACCCCGGCCACCTGCGGTGACGTCACCGGCGCGGCGGGCATATCCAGCGCCCGGCGCCGCGTGTTGACCTCCACCGTGATCGCCGCAGCCGTTTTCCGGGCCTGCTTGAGCAACGGGAGCTTGGCCAGCCGCGGGGGCCGCAGCGCCCCATGGGTGAACAGCGAACCGGATGGCACATCCCACGGCAGCAAGTCCACCACCGGGACGCCGAACCGGCGCGCGATGGCATCCGTCCGCAGACCCCCTGCTGCAGAGCTCAGTTCCTGGATGACCAGCAGCCGCAGCGCCTCGCTGCCGCTGCCGCACCGCTCCAGCTCGCCCTGCAGCACGCGGGCGACCGGCAGCGTCTGCGCCACCGACGTCAGGGTGTTGCGCAGCACGAGCAGCACCACATCGGCCCGGTAGGCGAGCACGGCCGGGAACAGCCCGGCATGCAGCCCGCCCCCGTTGACGACGACCTGCCCGGCGTCGACCACCACGTCGTACCCGGCGTGCTGGTCCATGGCATGCAGCAGCAGCGCCAGCGGCTCCCATGTCCCCGACAGCGCCGACGCCTGCGCCGGGTCGGTCAGCCCGGGCAGGATCAGGCGGTTGCCATCCGCGTCCAGCGGCCGCAGGTGCACTTCGAAGGCCTCGGCGAGCTGATGCTGTAGGTGGGCCTGGGCCAAGTGCCACAGCCCCACGTCACCACCCCAGGCGCCCTGGCGGTATCCGCTGCGGATCGAGGCCTGCCGGCCCGCGGCCTCCACCAGCAGGGAGGGACGTGGACTGGACAGAGCCAGCGCCAGACAGGACACGGTGACTCCGCAACCGTGTCCGCCGGCGAGCACCATGACGGACATGGATCAGCCCCCGGCCTTGAGGACGATCGCTACTCGGCCCGCGCTGGCATCGGAGGCCACCACGCCGCTCTCGACGTCCGAGACGGCAACCTGGACGACGACGTCGCCACTGCTGACGGGGACACCCACCTTGGCTACCCGCCCGGCGACCTGGGGCAGCTCGGACTGCTCCTTGTCCGTCGCGCCTTCCTGGGGCCGCGTCACCAGACTCACCGCGTCGCCTGGGCGCAGCGCATCCACCGGCGCCATGCCCCGCTTCACCTCAACGGCCACCAGTGCCTCACCGGCCTTGAGGCCGCCACGCCCGGTGAGCTGAGCAGAGGTCAACAGGGAGCCCTGGGACAGTGCGGCCCCGGCCCGGCGGCCCACCACGGCGTCCTTCTCCGCCGCGGCGACCGGCTTGAGCCCGGGATCATCAGGCAGCGCCACAACCCGCAGGTCCTGCTCGGTGATCTTCTTCCCGGACGGCACGTCGCGGGCCAGCGCCAGCACATCGGAGCGCTCACTCGAGGCGTTCATCAGCCCTGCGAAGCCGATGGCGCCGGCCAGCACCATCACCGACCCGATCACCATGAAGGAGCGGCGTCGCCGGCGGGGCGGCTCCGGGTCGGTGATGGCGATGTCCGGGCGCATCACCGGGTCAGCGCCGGGCGGGGCGGGCACCTGCGGCCTGTTCTTCGTCATGTTCTTTAACACCACGTGCTTGCCCTCCTGCCTAGTCGAGGACTCTCATCTCGCCCACGGCTACCGTGAAGTCGCTGTCGCGGACCTCGGTGAACTCGCCCGTCTCGCCACCTCCGGTGACGTGCCACTCCACTGCCCAGGTCGCGGTCGCGGTGCCCTTGAAACGGCCTGCCGTCAGCTTCTTGGACGGGACCCGATAAAGGTGTCCGCAGTCGGGCGACTTGGTCATGCCGTGCGACGGCTTGTACTTGGTTCCGGCGCCGTGGCAGAGCACGCTCCTGCCGTCGCCCATCGACCAGCGGATCGAGGACACCTTTGCGGTGGCCGACACCGTTACGCTGCCCACCGATGCGCTGGCGGTATTCGGGCCGAACGTGGTGGGGGAGGGGTCCACCCACAACCACATCGGGACCCCGACCGTGTATTTGCCCGTCGCCTGGGGGCTGGCGATCTTCGGGCCGGTCAGCAGCATCTTGTCCACGGCTTGTTGGGCAAGGGCTCGCGGGTCGACGGTTGGCTCTGGGGCAGCCGCAGACCAGAATGTCTGGAACGGCACACTCGGCCCAACGCCCAGACTGGTGCCTACCAGCATTCCTGTGCAGGTGCGTGTGTATATGGCGCCGGTACCAGGCTTGTTGCCCTCCCATAGTTCGCTGCTTGAGGGGGGCTGAGGGCTCATTTTGGTGACGATGCAGTCGCTGGAAGGACCCCTCTGCCCCTTCTTGTGTTTGCCCTGCATGGCTGGATCTGCTGAGCCTCCGGACCTGCGGGGTTGCTCCCAGGTCTTCTCTACGTCGCAGAGGACGAAGGAGGAGACTGAGGTGCACCCTGTCTCCGGAGGACTGGCTTGTGCCGGAGAAGCAAGCACTAGTCCCGCAGTCACCACTGTGCTGCCTAACGAGGCAGCTAGCAGGCGCGTTTGTGCGGAGTGACGTCGAGAATCATCCACTGCTTCTCCCACTGCTCGGCTTTGACGGTGACGACGTACTTCTTGATGCGATCCTTCGGCAAGGGAAATGGCTTGCGGGTCTTGCGGTATTGGTACTGCCAGTTCGTGGTGTCCAGGCAGTCACGGAGCGTGGCCCGGGGCACCTCGCGGTCGACGTCAATGCTGGTGACCGTGGTGTCGTGTTGAGGTTCGCCGGTAGCGACGATCCCTTTGGCCTTGAGACCCATTACGTCGCTCTTGGCGCGGGCAAATGCGTTCGCGGTGGCGTACCTCTTGAGATCCGTGCTCTCGGTGTCGGCTTTGGCGTACGCCTTGACCTGCTCGTCCCACATGCGGGCATATGTGGCCAGTGCGGCCTTCTTCTCCTGCGCCTGCGGGTCGGCCGAGCTCTTGGTCGGTGCCGGGGAGACTTTGGCGGACTTCGTGGGGTTTTTGTCCGGGCCATCGTCCGCGGTGCTGCCGCTGCTGCACGCGGCGACGGCGATGCCGAGCACAGCAGTGAGAGATACCAGAGGCATAGTTCGTCGCGCGCGGACGTAGTGGTGCGATCGCGATGTCATGTGTGCTCTCCCCGCATGGCCTGTTGAGGTGAATGCCCGATGCGGTCTGTGGTCAGACCGGCAACTCTGGGGCGGATAGGGCCAGTTGTGGCCGTCGTCATGCGTGCGATTTGTGATGCGAACAGTAGGGCGCTCTCTGTCAACGCTCCATGCGATTCAGATAGTTGATGGTTGCGTTCCGCTACGAGTGATGCAATTGCGCCACAGTCCAGCAGGCCTGTAGGTCTTGTGCGTATGCATCTATAACGGGCTACGTACCTATTTGGTGCTTCACCTGCCGTGACAGGGTGTGTGGACGGGGCACCGCGGCCCGCACACACGGCGCGCCACGGTGCCGCCCTGATCGGAAGTAATCCCGTGCCCGCCCATGCCTCCTATGTGCGCCAGCGCGGCGAGAGGGCAGGGCCGCTCTCCGTTCAGGGCTCTTCGAGCGGGAGGCGAGCGTGATCGAGGGTGTCCTGAACGGTTGTGTGGGGTCACTGGTAGCTCCGGTTTTTCGTGAGCGTGACGGCAGGGGCCAGTGCGTGTTCGCTCAAAAAGGCGCACACCCGCTGCAACTGGGCGGCAGCCCGCGCAGTGAGGTCGGGCAACGGCAAAGTGCCGGCGTTGCGGTCGGCGTATCGCTTCAAGGCGCCGACCTTGGCCGGGCGTGCCAAGTGGGCGAAAACGTCGTCCAGATGGGGCCCGTGGATCAGGACAGGCCCGATACGGCGCCCTTCGACGGTGAAGGTGGCGTAGTGGTCGTACTGGATTAGGTGTGCGATCTCGGCAGCGCTGGGACGCTCCCCCCATTCCTCGGCCAGGGGCGCGATAGCAGCCCGGGACCCCTTAGTGGTCGAGAGGGTGGATGCGTTCTGCAGGAGGGACTGGCGCACATCGCTGGGCAGTCGGGCCAGCAGCTGGGTGAGCGCATGGATCTGCACGCGGTACTTGCGGAAGTCCTCGAACATGCTGGCAATCGAGTCCGAGGACGCCTCGGCGAGCGTGATGAGCTCATCGAAGTAGGCCCTGAACCACAGCCGTTGGTCCGCGGGCAGGTCTACGCGGGAGCGTCCGGCCTGCAGCAGATCACGATTGAGAAGAGCGGCCACGAGACGGTCGGTGGGACCGCGGCCGGCTGTGCACACCCACACGACCATGCGGTCGTCCATGGCCGCGCGGATGTTGTAGATGCCCTGGCCCTGACCGAGGAACCCGTAGGTGACTGGGTTGCCGGACAGCCGGGTCAGCGGATTGAGCAGGATCGCGAACGCATCGGGCGGGAGGGTGGGGAAGGTGTGCTCCCACCAGGCGCGTGAGTCCTCATTGAGGAAGCTGCCGACGGCGTCGAGCACCTGCGCACGAAAGCCGGCGTCGGTGAGCAGCGCACGGACGTGGAAGATGGTGGCCTGATCCGCCGGGCGCCCGGCCCGGCAGGCGAGCTCGTTGACCGCGGTCAGCACCGTCAAGGCCGCGGTGAGGATCGCGATCGCGCGCGGTGCGGAGGCGTCGTCCCACCCGAAGGCGGCCGCGAAGGAGTCCACTACGCCCTCGACGACCTCGTGACGGGCCCGCTGGTGATCCATGCCGATCGGATTCCACGAGCTGACCTGTGGGTTGGCGCCGATGCCGGTCAGGTCGATTCGGGCCAGCCGCTGCGCGACGTGTTTATGGGCCAGATAGGGCGCGGCCCGGGCGAAGCTGTCGCGGTGCGGGTCGATGAACAACAGCCCGCCCCCGGCATGGGCATACCCGATCGCCTGCGCTATGGCGAGTTCCGTCTTTCCGCCGCCTGACTTGCCCACGCCCAGCTCGTACAGCGTCTCGGCGGCGTGTGTGGCCACCAGCCGCCGCTGCCCGTCCGGCCCCCGGTACCAGCCCTGCAGCAGCAATTCGGGATCTCCCGGCCGCCAGGTGGGCAGGTCCGCGGGCAGCAGTGGCAGCCGGCAGTGCACGGTGGGCGGCTTCAGCAGCCCGGTCAGCTCCTCCAGGCGCACCCAGTTCGCGCGCGGCGGTTCGCACTGCCCGGTCCGCCAGCGCCGGTCGAAGACGGCACGGTGCGGCCAGCGGTCGGCCCCCAGCCGCCAGGGCCCGATCCGCAGGCCGCGCATGGCCAGCCGCGCCGACCCGCCGAACACGTCGAAGCCGGCCTGGATCCGCGCCATCCGGGCGTGCGCGCGGCCCTCGATGTCGGAGGCACAGCGCACCAGGATCTGCACCCGCACCAGCTGGTCGTCCTCCGCGAGCTTGCCCAGCGCCTCGGAGCGGTCCACGCGGCCTACCGACGGCGGCATCACCACCGGGCGTGCACGGAGTGCCCCGCTGCCGCGCTCGGACAGCAACTGCTGCAGGTGAGCGACCAGCGACACGTCCAGGCCCGCCCCGTCGCGCTGCAGCCAGCGCGCCGCGCGCGCCGCCTCCCGCTCCTCGGCGCGGCGGGCGCGGCCCATCAGCTGCCAGCGGCGCACCCTGAGCGCCCACTTGGGGGCCCGCTGCAGATCGACGCAGACCTCGGCCAGGTCGCCCAGGTCGGTGCGCAGGTCGGCGACGGCGTCCACCAGTGGCTGCAGTGGGTCGGGCCGCAGCGGAACCTCGCGCAGCCCGGCGACCGGATTGCCGCGCAGGAGGAACTCGGCGCGCACCTCGTGCGCCCGGGCCCGGTCGGCCAGCGGCGAGGCCTTGGCAACGCGGACGTGCGGGCCGAACGGTGTGGTGGACAGGATGCGTTCGGCCCCCGCGGGTCCTTCGAGCCGGTAGGCGAAGGGATGGCGGTCATCGGCGCGCAGCCGGATCCGCACCGCCTTGGTGCGGCGCGGCGCCCACCACGGCAAGGCGGTGCACGCCCGGGCGAGCTCCACGCCGCGCCTGAAGATCTCTTCCGTGGTGGGCTCGAAGTAGGGGGCGGGAGAGAGCTCCAGACTCATCCGCTCCTGGGAGGCCTTCATTGCCAGATGGTGGGTCAGAGCCACGGCGGCGATGAGGAGCGCGGCCACGGCCAGAGCGAGAAGCCACCAGTGCGCGGCCAGCCACAGCACCATCTGGGCTGCCCCCGTCGCGTAGGCGAGCGGGCCGGCGGCCTGCGGTGTCAGGTGCGGGGTGACCATGTGGCGGCTCCTTTGGCTCGGTGGAAGAGGTAGCGGCTGGTGCGCCCGTCGGTGAAGGTCCCGCCCCGGTCGGCGCCCGCCCACACCAGGTGCACCACCGCCCGGTCGGCGGCATGGTCCCGGCGGGCGATGGCCGCCTGGATCCGCAGGCGGCTGAAGGCGGGCGCCATCAGGCCTTGGGGGCGCGTGCCGAACACCTGGGGGAAGCGGCCGCGGCCCACTCCGGTCGCATCGGCCTGCAGCAAGGCTGCTCCCTGACGGCGCAGTTGCTCCTCGTCCGCGACGGGCAGATCCGGCGGCCACGCGCTCTCCAGCTGCTGCTGCATCTCCGGGTCGGTGGCACGGCCGCCGCCAGATGCCGACAAGCTCGGGGCGGCACTCGCCGGCCCCGGGGCGGGCCGGGCGGGGCGGAGGGAGGCGCTGTGCCTCTGCGGCCCGGGCGCGGACGCCACAGGGGCGGAAGGGGGCCCTGTGGCCTGCGCGGACTCGCCGGGGGATGCCGCCAAGAGCAGGCCGCCGACCAGGGCAAGCAGCAGGGTGCAGCTGAGCAGCAGCCACGGGGTACGCGGTGTCGGGTGTGATCGCGGAAAGCTGGGCGTCACAGCAGGCGTGCCCCTCCCGCATAGCCGGACATCGCCTCGACGCGGTCCATGCGCACCTGCGTGCCGGGCCGTGCGGCGTTGACCACCTGCCCCTTTCCCGCGTAGAGCCCGACATGGAAGATGGCGCCGCTGCGGCCGGCGTAGAAGACAAGATCGCCGGGGTGCAGCGCGCCCGTGCCGCTGCTGGCGGGGATGCGCCGGCCCATCTGGGCCTGGGTCATGGCGGTGCGGGGCAGGGCAATTCCGACCCGGGCGTAGGCATAGGTGGTCAGCCCGGAGCAGTCGAACCCCTTGATTCCGGCGCCGGACGTGCCGCTGGGGGAGCAGCATGTCCCGGTGCTGGGACCGTTCACATTGCCGCCGCCCCAGGAGTAGGGAATTCCGCGTTGGGCGAGCGCCGCTTTCAGCACGGTCTTCGCCTTGCCGGAGACCGCCTCCAGCTCCACGCTCGTGGAGCGGGGGGCCGCTGTGCGGTACTGCGTGATGTGGCTGCTGACGTTGTTCACGTACTCCTGCGACCGGTTGTACTTGAAGATCGCGGCGTGCAGCTCAGAGCGCTGGGTGAGGTCGCGGCCGCGGTCGCACAGATACACCGCCGCCCCCAGGGCCGCGTCGAAGGCGTTGTGCGGGTCCTTGGCCGTGTCTCCGTTGCCGTCGCGGCCCACGGACGCCCAGGTGGAGGGCAGAAACTGGAAGGGGCCCACGGCCCGTTCGCCGTCCGCGGTGCCATCCCAGCGGCCGTCGTCGGTGTCAGGGAAGACGGTGTGGTTCTGTCCGGCGCCCGACCCGTTGAGGAGTACGCCCAGAATCCGGGGCCGGTGGATGTCGCCGTTCTTGGCGATGGTTCGCCCGGCGGCATGGTTGCTCTCCACCTTGGCGATGCCCGCCAGGATCGGCCAGGACATGCCCCGGCACCGCGGCACATGACGGCCGATCTGCCGGGAGGCCTTCTTGTAGGCAGCCAGCATCGTGGGCGGGATGTCCGCGGCGCTGCCCTCCAGGACCGGTTCTTCCTCGCCCTGGGCGTCCTGCCCGGAGAGTTGGGCCGCAGCGGACAGGACCCCGGCGACCGGGGCGGCACAGGAGGCTGCGACCAGTAAGACCACCAGCAGGCACCCCCACTTCACGCGCCGGCGCCGTCTCCCTGGCGTCACGGCTCCTCCCCTTCCATGTCTTCAGGGGGCAGGTCCACGCGGGGCGAGGGATCTTCGTTCCGCTGCCGGGCGATGCGACGCTGCAGTTCCTCGAAGCGACGGCGTGCCTCCTCGCGTGAGCCGGCACTGGAACCCAGGGCCCCGGGGCGTGACCGGCGGGGCGGAGGCGCAGCGGGCCGCGGGGGCGACAGCCACCGCCCGGAAGGCCCCGAGGAGCCAGAGTCGGACGGCGTCGGGCCGGGAGAAGGCGAGGCCGGCGCGCCGCCCGACGGGGCGGAGGGAGGACGCGAGGGGCCACCAGGCACCGGCGCGCCCGGTCCTGGCCCGGGGGAAGGGGGCGGCAGGCGCCGCGAGCCGGCCACCGGTCCAGCCGGATCGCTGCCGTCCTCGCGCGACGCGCGGCCGGTCCAGGCCCGGCCGTCCTCACGCCCGGTGTTGCGCCACACCTCGAGCTGCTGACGGGCGTCGTGGGTGTATCGCGAGGCCTGGGCCCGGGCCCGCCGGGTGTTGGCGGGCAGACCGTAGGTGGCGCCGTGCGCGATCCGGCCGGTGCGGTTCAGGATGCGGTAACCGCGCAGCCGCACCAGCCGGTTGTGCGCGCGGGTCGACAACAGCGTGCGGTCGCTGTGCTGGTCGTGCAGGACCGCGCCGCTGTGCTGGTCGGTGATGATGCCGTCCTTGTCCCGGTAGCGGTCCGGCGGCCCTGCCCGGCCCGCTCCGCCCGGCCCCCGCACCGGGTAGCCCGCGCCCGCGAAGGGCGTCGCGGGAGCCGCGTCATCTCCCGCAGCGGTGGGCTTGCGCATCTTCTCCAGCGTCTGGTCGCCGGGATGTTTGCCCACCGTCAGCCACCAGGCGCCGCGGGCCCCCACCCGGGCGCCGGTCGCAGCCAGCGCGAGCGGCCCCAGACCGCGGGAGGCCTCCGCACCCGCGTCGGCGAGCAGCCGCCCGGAGTCGATGGGCAGGCCGGTGCCGTCCGTCATCGCGCCCAGCGAGCGCATGATGCGCTGGCGGGTCCCGAGCCGTCCGTATCCGCCGCCCAGGGTGCGCAGCCCGAACCCGCCGCCGGCCCCCAGGCCGCCGCCGTGCACGGCCAGCGCCGCGCCGATCTCGGAGCTGTCGCCCGGCAGATGGGTGCCACCGATCTTCGCGTAGCGCATCCGCAGCGCCAGCCGCTGCCCGCCCGAGGAGATCGCCTGCAGCAGACGCCGGTGGAAGGCCAGACCGGCCAGCGCCAGGGCGTTGAGGGCCAGCAGCCGCTCGGCGGGCACCGTGGGGCCCTCGGTCAGCATGATGTCGATACCGATGCCGTAGGCGGGCAGGAACATGCACACCGCGAACATCGCGGCGACAGAGACGCCCAGCAGCGCCAGCCACTTCCACACCGCCTGCCGGCTGGGACCGGGCAGCATCGCCCACACCAGCGCGACCCCGCCCACCGCGGCGGCCGCCGCATCCGCGGCCTGCACCCCCACCAGCACGAACGCGCCGGACAGGGCGATCGCGCAGATCAGCAGCGCGGAGACGAACAGCATCAACACGCCGGCGGCCCGCCACCCGGCGGGTTCCTTGGCGTACTCCGCGCAGGCCTGGCCCACCGGCCCCGCCTTCTTGAGATCCTTCAGGAACGCGGCGAACTGCTGGTCTGGCTCGCTCAGGACCGGGGTCGCGGACTCCAGCAGCTGTCCTCCCAAAGTGAGTTCGGGCAGGTCCTGAGCCGCGGCGCGCTTGGTGCCCGCGTGTCCGTCCTGGCAGTACTTCTTGAGCGGGCCTGCCACCATCCCGCACGGGTCCTTCTTGTCCTGCTCGGCGGAGGGCTTGTAGCCGCCCAAGACCCATTTGAGGTGCAGCGCGTAGGCCTGCCGGTCGGCCTTCTTGCCCGGGTCGAGGATCCGGCCGTACTGCACGAGCATGTAGCCCTTGACGACCAGGACGTTGGACAGCGAATCCTGGATGGGCTTGGCCACCTCGGAGGCGGAGTAGGGGCGCTCCTCCTGGACCTGATGGCACTTCTCCAGGGCTTTGCCCCACATCCCGGCGCACGGCCCCGCGTTCCCGCTGGCGAGTTTCCCGCCCCAGTCGTGAGAGTCGATGGTGGCCTGGGCGACCTCGGCGGCCGCCTGCTGGCTTTGCGCGAGCGGACCGTCCTGGCCCAGCAGGTAGTCCGGGCGGACGAACGCGGAGGCGGCGAACGCGGCGATCAGCAGCGTCAGGAGAATCTCCCCCAGTCCCTTGCTGGCCTTGCCCCGCACCAGGAGGATCCCGCCGAAGACGAACGCCCAGGCCAGCAACAGGCCCTTGAGGCCAAGGGTGTCCACGACGATGTCGTTATAGGTCTCGGAGACCCGCTGGGCCGGATCGGCCAGCATCTTGATCAGAGGGAAGCGCAGGGCGAACTCAACGGCCCAGCACGCCAGTCCGACCAGCAGACGCACCAGCGTGAACAGCCCGTTCATCAAAAACGCGTACGCGTTGCTCTTCAGCGAGAAGACCGAACCGCCCTGTGCCGACAGCTCGTAGCCATCCAGCGGCACGCCCTCGGAACTGTCCACGTTCAGTGGGGCCATCATGTCCCCGCCGCCGTCCGCGGCGTAGGCGACCTGTCCGTTGACGACAAGAAACACCACCGCGAGCGCCAGGGCGTGGGCGAAGGTATGCAGCCGGACGCTCTGCGGCCGCCACCTGATCATGAGGGATCCCTCCTTCCGACCCGGCACAGGATCAGGAGCGCGACCACGGCGGCGGCTGGCGGCAGGAGCTGTGCCACGACAACGGAGTGCTCCTGCGGACGCGCCCGCGCTGTGCGGTCCGGCCCGGCCGTGCACGAACCCCGGGCCGGGCCGGTGATCAACGCGCAGGCCCCGGCACGGTCCTGAGCCCCGGCAGGGCCTCCGGCCGGGTGACCAGCAGGCCATGCCGGCGGCAGACGCAGGATCACGGCGGCCGCGGCCAGCATCAGGCCGCTCAGACACAGGACGGCGGCAGCCCGGCGAGCGGCCTGGCGGCGCCGTGCCCGGTCCCATCCCCGGCTGATCATCAGGCGGCCTCCTGTGGTGCGGGCCCCGACGCTGGGGCCTGGCCGGGGGTGGTGGTGATCCGCGACGCGATCCGCTCCAGGCAGGGGATGACGACCTTGACGCGTCCGGTGTTCTGCCGCGGGCCGGTCAGCAGCAGCTCCCCGGCACGGTCCCGGCGCCCGACGGGAGAGAGGTTGGAGGTGACCAGCCGCACCAGTTCGCTGTCGCCGCTGTCCAGGCCCACGAACTCCAGGCCGCGGCGAGCCCGTTCACGATTCGTGGTGCGGGCCAGCGCCCGGTAGGCCATCAGGCCCCGGTCGGGCCCCAGTTCCTCGGCCTCGTGGGCGCCGGCCAGCAGCCCCGCGCCGTGCTTGCGGCCGTCATGGAGGATCTCGTGGACCAGGGCGGTGCCTTCGGCGGACGAGGTGAGCCAGTACAGCTCGTCGAGTGCGACCGCGCAGAACCGCTCGGGCTGGGCGAAGGCGGCCTGGCGGGCGATCGCCGCGATCAGGTACAGCACCGCCCGGCCGATGAGCGCCTCCAGGGGCTGCTGATGCAGCACCTCCGGGTGCGCGAACGCCTGCTTGGGCGGCAGCTTCAGCCCGGTCGTCGTCACCACAATGAACTCCGAGGCCCCAGTGCCCTCCAACTGCACCGGAGGCAGCGCCGGGTCGAACACCATGCGGGCCAGGTGATTCTGCTCGACCACGCGCAGCAGCCCGGCCAGCGTGGCAGCCGCGTCCTGACGCTTGCCGCTCGCACCCGCGGCCATCTGCCGCAGCACGGCGACCACACCGCTCATGGAACAGGCGGCGGACGAAGCGGCCTGCTCCACGGCGTGATGCAACACCTCACCGGCCGTGGTCATCGGGCCCACGCCCAGCTGCAGCGTGAGATAGCTCAGCGCGTAGTGACGGCCCTCAGCGCCCGGGAACAAGCGCAGCGGATCGATGGACAGCGCCGCCTGCGCGGCGTCGATGATCTGGCAGCGGCCCGGCGCGGCCGCCCGAGCGAACGCCGCCCACTCCCGCACCGGGGTGCGGTCGATACAGATGACACGGCTGCCCCGGTCCACGACCGAACCGGCGATCAGCTTCAGCAGCACGCTCTTGCCGCCGCCCAGATCTCCCACCACCCCCAGCGAGGCCGAGGCATCCTGCCTGGGCGCATCCGCCACGTTGACCAGCACCGGCCGGGTGGTGCCGCAGTCCAGGTCCAGGCCCAGCAGCAGCCCGCTCGGATCGCCCACCTCGCTGTGCGCGAACGCCCCCGACAGCGCCCAGTCCTCACTGAGCTGATGCTGGGTGAACTCCCGCAGCCTGGGCGCCCGTACCACTCCGGGCAGCCCGAGCGTGAACAGGTCGACCTGCAGTCCGGAGGGGCGCACCGCCCGGTAGTCGGCGCCCGCCAGCAGCTTCTCCAGCGCCCGCGCCCGCGCATCGCACAGCTGAGCAGTGGGCGCCCACACCGTGAGCACCGTGACGCTCTGGACCTCCACCTCGACGCTGTTGCGCGACAGCCGCCTCTCCAGCTCGCCCAGATCGACCGCGGCCTCGGGCAAGGAGGCGGGCATGCCGGTGGGCCGGACTTCGTACTGGTCGGCCTGGTCCACCAGCTCGTTCTTCTTGCGCTGCACCTGGGCGCGGGCCGTCTCCGCCGGCACCAGCGTCAGATCGACGGTGAAATCGACGGGGAAGTCGAGGACTTCAAGCTGGGTGAACAGATTCGCGGCCTCCTGACGCACCGCGGGCGGGCACTCGGCCAGCGCCAGATGCGCCTGATAGCCCGTCCCGGCCGCGCTCTCGACCTGCAGCCAGCGACGCCGCAGCGGTGATGGAGAGCGTGTCTTGCACCACGGCCCCCGGCGCTCCGCCCGGCCAGGACGCCGGGAGCCGGCCGACTCCCGGGCCCCAAGCGTGCTGTCGGTGCCGCCCTCCTCGAGGCGTACCTGCCCCAAATCGGCGTAGCTGGGGGAGCGCAGCACCGCGCCGTGCACCTGGCCGCCGTACAGGTCGCTGCTCGCCGCCTGGTCGAGCAGCGGCTCGGCCAGGCCCCGGTGCACCGCGTGCTGGATCATCCACACGATCTCCGCAGGCCGCGCCGGGCGGTACGCAGCCCCGCCTGCCAACTGCGCCTCCACCTGCGCGGCTTGGTCCCGGCACACGCTCACCTCGGCGCGGGAAACCGGCGCGGCCTGCAGCCCCAGCGAGTCGGAGACCTCCGCCCACAGTGCCGTCGCCGCCTTCAGCCCCTGGCGGACGCTCTCCAGCGGGACGGCCAGCCACCAGGTGCGCTGGTGCATCTCCTGGCCCTCCAGCAGATCCAGCGCCGCGTCCAGGTGCTCGATCCACGGGCGGGCCCCGGAGGGCAGAGCCCCGTCGGGCTCGGTGAGTCCGTCGACCATGCGCCAGGCGACCTCACCCGCATCAACCTGCGCGCACAGACCGAACAGCCGCGGCGCCCCGGACAGCGAACGCACCAGAGTGGTCGTCTTGTCGAGCAGCTCGTCGTGGACCGCGGGCGGCACATAGGTGCCCGGCACCGTCTCCTGGCCGCGGCCCTTGCTGTCGGGGCCCGGATGCAGCCGGTAGAGGGCCCACACATGCCCCTGGGCGGACCACAGCAGATGCCCGGCGATGTGCCGGATGGGAACACGCATCACCCCTCCTTGGTCTCGACGGCGTTCTGGGCGCGGAGGTGGGCCTGAGCCAGCAAGGCGCGCACCGAAGGCACGGGCGCAGCAGACGCCGCGGTCGATGGCCTGGCTGATGGCGAGTGGCCGGCGTTCGGGCCTTGGGCCCGGGCGGCTCGCGGGCCCGGGTGCCCGGCGCGCGGTGCGGGCCCCGGGCGCAGCTGGCCGCCGGGGTGGGGAAGGTCTTCGATGGTGAAGCCGCCGCCCAGGCGCCGTGCGGGCCGGTCGCGTGCGGCACGGCGGCCCATGCGGCCACCGGCGGGCTGAGCCGCCAACGCCACCAAGCCCAAGGCCGCCGCAACCGGTGTACGTCCACCGATCTTCGGGCGCCGCAGCAGCCAGATCCCCACGATCCAGGCGGTCACCGGAAGCACCGACAGCGGCCCGAACCCGCCCCACAGCCAGAGGGTTTTCACCAGGACGAAGCCGCCCACGGTGGCCAGCGCGATCTGGGCCGCGTTGTAGGGGCCCAACGGCAAACGCCAGTCGGCGATCTTTCCCATCACCCAGGGATAGCGCCGCGCGGAGGTGTAGAAGCGTGCCCGGCGGGGGGCGGCCGCCGTACTCATACCGGCCCCTGCCCGCCTACCGGGCCGCCCGCAGGTATCGGATGCTCTAAGGCGGGAGCACTCCTGGCCGGATTCTTCACCTCGTCCTCGAACATGTCCGCCAGCTGGTTACGCGAGTTGTACAGACCCAGTGCGATCACCATGAGGATCAGAGCGCCGATGCCCGCCTTGAGACTGAACCGCTGCAGCATGATCACGACGACGATGACGACCAGCGCCGCCTGCAGACCGGCCGTGCCCCAGTCCTTCGCCGTCCCGATCCAGGAATCGCCCAGATCAGCCAACTTGCCTGCGAGCACGGCACGGTTGACGGTGTCCATCACCGCTCACCGCCCGCCCCGGAGGACAGCGCGGCGATCTCCCACCGGCCGCCGCGGGCAGCGAGCGTGAGCTCGTAGGACAGCGGCCAGCGCCCGGCCGCATCGCTCGCCTCGACGTGAACCTGGACATGCACCCGCGTCCCCTCTCCCGGCCCCACGGCGCCGGCCGCCGGTTCCCGGGCAGCCACGTCCTGCACCTTGACGTCCTTCGCGGCCACCGGCGACACCGCCGACATCTGCACCCCGGGCGCCAGATACCGGCCGACCTCGCCGCGCCCGGCCAGGTACGCCGACAAAAACTCCTCGGCGGTCTGCCACAGCGGGCCCATAGGGACTCTCACCCGATAACTGGAAGCAGGCACCGCGTGCGGGGTGGGCGCGGCCACCACGGCCGGCGCGGCCGTCACCGCGAAGGAGGCGCCGCTCGCGGAGACGAGCGCGGGCACCGCGAAGTAGCGCACCGACTGCGCATACTGCGCAGCCACCGTCACCGACCACTGCCCGCCGGTGCGCGGCACGCTGCGCACCGGTGTCACCCGGCGCGGCGCCGGCGCATCCTCGGCCAGCGACGGCAGGGGGACATCGGGAGCCATCGACTGCGCGCGCCGCCCGGCCGCACTGCTGGTGTCCTCGCGGCTGCGCAGCCAGACATCGACGAACTGTGCGACATAGCCCGCAGGATCCACCGTGCGCCTGTGCACAGGATGCTGCGGGGCGCTGCGGGGCGCGGCCGTGACCGTCGGAGAAGGCTGCAGTAGGGCCACCGCCAGCGCGATCGGGCCGGCCGCAACGGCCGCCCAGAGGCCCGCACGGGAGTACCGCACACGTCGCCGCATCTGGGTCAGCGCCACCCCGGCAGCCACCGGCGGCCCCCCGGCATCAGCTGATTGCTTGGGTCGGTACATGCGTGAACTCCCGGAAAGAGCAGGCGGGTTGGTGCCCTGAGAGAACCCGTCCGCCCCGACCGCTTCGCCGACCATGCAGCCCCGACCACAGCGTCGAACCGGTCACGAATCCGTGGTCGGCCCGTGGGAGCAGCTACCACCCCACCAGGCCGGCACGCGCGCGGCTTCTCGCCCCGCCCTCTGCCGCGCAGCAACACGGCTCCGGGGCAGAGCCCGCGTCGCGGCAGCGCCGAGCGGCACAGTGCCAGCGGCGAAGTTGTGCCCGGCTCCCGGGGGAGCGCCCGCGCCGTTGGTGCACACGCGCCACCACTCCGGCCAGCGGCGCCAGGTCACAGTGAGCGCTGCGCACCCCCTGCGACCAGCGGTGGCCGGGGCCGACCAGATGGTGGTCGGGGGGCGGCCAGCAGTGGCCGGGCCGAGAACCCGGCGACAGCGGAGAGGACCCAGCACGCACTGCCGTGGTGCACCACGTGACGGCGCAGCCTCTACCGGCACTGCACCGTGCCGGCCGCGACCGCAGGAACACTGCTCACCACCGCCGCCCGCACCATGGACAGCACCCCGCCGGGAGACGTAGAGCGCAGCCAGTAGGACCCGGCCACCACGAACCCCGCCCGTTGTGATGCCGTTGTGATCGTGGTCGGGGCTCGCTGGCTGGCGAACCGGTCGAGGCCGCCGGATTGGCTCAGGCCATGAACCACGCCCCGCCCCTCGCGCCCTGGCCCCTCCCGCCGCCAGCCACGCGTTGCGCACCGAGCCCCCGCACGAACGGGGTGCCGCGTATGCGCCCCACGGCGAACCGTGCCGCAGCCACCGCCCGGGGCAGGGTGCTCCTCGCCGCCGCTCGCACCCGCCCCAAAGGTGCCCTACCGATCAGGCACCTGGCACAGCACGGCGGCCCCGTGCCACGGAGCGCATCACGATGAACCACTACGGATCAGGCATCCGACGCGGTGCGATGGCGGGCGACCACTTCGTGCAGATTGCCAACGCCCTGTTCCGCGACGCCCGGATCAGCTTCAAAGCCAAGGGCCTCTTCGGGCTGATCACCAGCCACCGGGACGGCTGGCGGGTGACCGTGGCGGGCTTGGCGCGTGCCGGCACCGACGGCCGGGACGCGGTCGCCAGCGGACTGAAGGAACTTGAAGACCACGGATACCTGGTCCGCGACCGGGAGCGACGCGAGGACGGCACCCTCGGCGAGGCCGTATACGCGATCACGGACCTGCCCGCCCACCTCCACGACATCCTGGCCGGTGATGAGGCCCGCCACTGCGCCCGGCCTCCGCAAAGCCGCAGGCCACATCCACAACCGGGAATGCCAGCACAGGAGGCGCCAGCACAGGCGGACCGCACCACTAAGAACACCAAGAACAAGAAGACCAGAGAGAAGAACACCAACCCCCTCCGTCCAGCCGTCCGTAACGCGCACCCGCGCAAGGACACAGCCCTCTCTCCGCCGCCTCGTGCAACAGACCCGATGCCGGAGCCCGACGCGCATGAGCCGGGCGTTCGCCTGCTGCTCGCGATTGGTGCGCTGTATCCCGAACTGCTCCTGACCGGAACCGCCCTGCACGACCAGGGCGCGGTCGTCGCTGGCCTTCTGCAGACAGGCTGGAGCACACGGCAACTGCAGCACGTCATCGCCGGCCGCCCTCTGCCTCAGCCCGTCCGCACCTCCGTCGCAGCGATCACCGCGGCCCGACTGCGCGCCGCACAGCAGATCCCGCCGCCGCACCAGGTCCGCGAGTTGGCCGTCCTGAACGACATGCCCGCAGGAGACGCCGCCTCGCATGCCTCCCACCCGCTCGAGCAGACCCTGGAGCACCGGGTCCTCGTCGAGTGCGCAGGCTGTCAGGCTCCCGGGCCGGCCCGGGGCCAGGACCTCTGCCCGGCCTGCCTCGGATGGCCCTTCTGCACCTCCTGTCCCGGTCCCACCCCACGGCGAGCGCCCCCGGGCGGGGACGGCCAGTGCACTGTCTGTGCCACCTGACGCCCAACGGCCCTACCGAAACCAGGAGCCATGACCGCCCGCCGTCCACCCCGCACCGCGTGCCTGCAGAGGCCGTACAGCCAACACATCGCAGAGGAGCCCTTGCCATGACGAGCCGTTCCGGCAGCCTTCCGAACGCGGAAGACGCGCCGTACTTCCTGTTCGCCCACGAGCCCTACTTCCCGCCGCACGGACTGCGCGAGATCAACACCACCATCGTGGAAGCCGCGATCCTGCTCCACAGCCGGGTGCAAC
The DNA here is from genome assembly GCF_042880275.1 of Streptomyces sp. NPDC058308. Lineage (NCBI taxonomy): Bacteria > Bacillati > Actinomycetota > Actinomycetes > Kitasatosporales > Streptomycetaceae > Streptomyces > Streptomyces sp. NPDC058308. Next base: position 67,461 of record NZ_JBHVZA010000015.1, on the reverse strand, counting down.
AGCCCGACGGTGACCGCATGCACCGCATCCTCAACAACGGCCGCCGCCGGACCCGCGAGATCGTGCCGCTGGCCACCCTCACCCATGAGCTGGACGGCGGGGCCGGGTGGCTGGCCGTCGGCGACTGGGAGCAGGTCACCCACGATCTCCTCATCCTGAGCCGCTTCGGCACCTGCGACGCCATCCGGCTGGGGCTGCCCGCCATCGAACGAGCCCTGATGTGTACCGCACCCAACAGCGAATTGTTGACCTTCGATGCAGCGACCGGGCAGCGGGTCACCTACGGACCCACCGAGCGAGCCAGCCTCCTCGCCCAGCTCCAGACCCGCCTCGACCACCCCACGGCGGAGCACACCTACGGCGCTGGCCCCGTCGCCCGCACCTGGCCCGACAGGCCCCGACCCTGACCCCAGCTCCGGCACCAACCCTTGGCCCTGCTGCGCCAGGTGTGCACACACACATCCACCGTCCGGGCAACTCCCCGACGAACAGCCGCTCTTCCTCGTCCACTCAGGTGGCAGCTCCACCGCCGAAGGGGAGAGGCCCACAGCCCCACCGATCTGTGTGAGCTGCGCCGTCGAGTCGTGCCTGTTCCTGAACCTCCGAAGTTGTGCGAGGAGCCCCGGCCGGGGC
>NZ_JBHVZA010000015.1:0-66818 GCF_042880275.1 Streptomyces sp. NPDC058308 | reverse complement strand
CACACCTCCAGATGTTGCGTCTCGTACGCCGGTCCGGTGCGTTGTGTGTTGCCCTGACCCCTATGTGGTTCTCTGAGCCCCGGCCGGGGCTCCTCGCACAACTTCGGCATCAGCACATCAAAAGACCTATCGCTGCGCACACAGTCATAACGACAGCGCCTCGGCAATTCCGGACGAGGTGGTGGCCGACGTCGTGGCCATCGCAAACTCCGGTCCGCATTCAGGCGTGTACTCTGAGTGACGAGTCGGTTCATTCCCGCAGCAAGGAGAAAGCTTCATGGCCGCTGACCTCTTGACCCGCAAGATCGCCCGGCACTTCGACCTGATCGACACCAACGGCGACGGCAGGATCAGCCAGGAGGACTTTGATCTGATCGTCGCCCGTATGGGGCAGGAGTTCGCCCAGGCTCCGGAATCGCCCAAGTACCGTGCCCTCAGCGATGCTTACCAGGCGCTGTGGGAGGGCATGCGGCAGGCCCTTGACGCCGACGGTGACGGTTCGGTCAGCCGCGAGGAGTATGTGGCCGGGCTGCGGTCCGATGCCGCGACCGGCGAAGGGTACCGGCGGCACATCCAGCCGGTGGCCAAGGCGATCATCGACCTGTGCGACACCAACGGTGACGGCAAACTGGATGGCGCGGAGCTGGCCAAGGCGCACGCCGGTCTGGGTATGGGCGACGCGGACCACGAAGCCGCCATGGCGCGAATCGACCTCGACGGTGATGGTTACGTCACCGAGGCCGAACTGGCCAAGGCTGTCGAGGAGTTCTTCCTGAGCGAGGACGCGAACGCCGGGGGCAACCACCTGTTCGGCAAGATCTGACCCAACGGGCTCGGCTGTGCTGCCATCCGCTCGAGGAGGCAGCACACCCGGGCCGCCTCAGTGCTTCACGGCCTGTCTGCCAGGAGGTCGCGGACCAGGCCGCGCTGCCACTTGCCACTGGTGGTGCGGGGCAACCAGCCGGGGCGCAGGGGGTGAACGTGCACCGCCGCCGTGCCCAGACGTTCGCAGATCGTTCGGTGTACGTGCCCGGCCACTCTGTCGGGGTCGCTGCCGGGGGCGATCTCCACCGCGACGGTGAGGCGCTCACTGGCGGTGTCCGCGTAGGCGACGCACCGCCCCCGGTGCACGCCGGGCAGTTCACGGGTGAGGCTTTCGGCGTCCTCGGGGAAGTGGTTCTGCCCGTTCACAATGATCATTTCCTTGCGGCGGCCGGTGACGAATAGGTCACCGTCGAGTTGGAGCCCGAGGTCGCCGGTGCGCAGCCAGGACCCGTCGAATGCTTCGGCGGTGGCGGCGGTGGCTCCGTAATAGCCGGTGGTGACCGCCGGTCCGGAGATTTGGATCTCACCCAACTGCCCCGGCCCGCATGTCGCGCCGGCAGTGTCCACCAGCCGCAGTCGCATTCCCAGCACCGGTCGGCCGACGCTGACCAGTGGTTTCGCCAGCGGGTGGTCCGAAGACACTTCGACAGCGAGCCCGTCGTCGGACAGGCGCCGGCGGTCCAGGTGGACGAGGCGCGGCGCGATGCCCGGGGTTGGGAAGGTGATGGCCAAGGTGGCCTCAGCCATGCCGTACACCGGGTACATCGTCGACGGGGCGACGCCCGCAGCCGCCATCCGCGTGCTGAAGGAGTCGACGGTGGCGGCCTGGACCGGCTCGGCGCCGTTGAAGGCGAGCCGCCACCGCGACAGGTCCAGCTCCGCCGTCAGCTCAGGTGTGGCCGCGGCTGCGAGCCGCTGGTACGAGAAGTCCGGCCCGGTCATCATGGTGGCGCCGGTCTCGGCGAGTAGCCGCAGGACCTTGCCGGGCCGCCGTACGAACTCCAGCGGCGGGATCACGTGCACGCTGCCGCCCGCGAAGAGGACGGCCAACGGGCCGAACAGGCCCATGTCGTGGAAGTGGGGCACCCAGGTCACCATCACGTCGTCACGGCCCATCTCCGCGGAGGTGGCGATTGCCCGCAGCCCGGCCAGTACGGTGGAGTGCGGGAGCATTACTCCTTTGGGGGCGGAGGTGCTGCCCGAGGTGAACTGGACCACCGCGAGATCCTCCGGTGAGACCCGCGGCAGTCGCCCTGAAGGGGAGGTGGCGGCGGAACTGTCCGCTGCCACCACGGTGAGGGCGGGACGCAGGCCCTGGAGAGCCCGTGCCGTGCCGACGCAGTCCGGGTGCACCACCAGGTGCCGCATGCCGGCGGTGTCGATTGCGGGAGCCAGCCGCTCGGCCTCGCGCTCGGGCGTACCGGCGGTGGTCGGGAACATGCTGGCCGCGGCACCGGCACGTACGATTCCCAGCAGCCCGACCAGGACCTGTGGGCCCGTCAGCGCCAACAGGCCGACGACCTCTCCGGGGCGCACCCCGGCTTCCACCAGGCGGTGCGCGAACTGCGCTGACGCGGTGTCGAGGTCGGCGGCGCCCAACCGCTCGCCGGTGCGCGGGTAGGCCACCGACACCTCGGGGCCGAGCGCGCGTACCGCGTCGCAGAGCGTGGAGCAGGCGAGCGTCCGCATGGTCATCCAGAGATCCGGTCGAGCCGGGCCAGGAGCGGCGCGGCGGGGGCAACGGTGGAGCCGTTGTGGGAGACATCGCCGATGTAGGGGCCTTCCGGCGCGCTGAGGCGGAAGGCCCGCACGATGCTCGAGACGATCAGCTTCGTTTCCAGCGTGCCGAGGTGGATCCCGACGCAGATCCGCCGGCCGGCGCCGAACGGCGTCAGTGCGAAGCGGCCGTGCCGCTCGCCCTCGGCGAACCGCTGCGGCTGGAACGCGTGCGGATCGTCGAACACTTCGGGGTCGCGCTGAGTGTCCGAGACCGAGTAGAAGACCTCGGTGCCGGCCGAGATTTTCGTGCCGCCGACGCCGAGGTCGGTCCGTGCCTTGCGGGGCAGCCACGCGAGCGGTGGGTGCAGACGGGCAGTCTCGCTGAAGACCGCGTCTAGCCGCGGCGCGGTCGCCGGGTCGCCCGGCTCCCCGCGTACCGCCTCCTGTTCGCGCGGATGGCGGGCCAACTGCCACAACAGCCGGGCGCTGAGGTAGCCCGTGGTCTCGTACCCCGCGAGGATCAGGATGGCGATGTTCTCACCGATTACATCGTCCGGCGGCGGATCGGGCAGCGCACGTAGCCGCCTCACCGGCCCGTCGATGTGCTCGAGACGGCAGACGGCGCCGCGCAGCAGCTCGCGCACCCGACGCCGCGCGCGGCCCACTCGCCGAGCGGCGTGATTGCCGCCGGGCGTACCGAGCTCCCCGGCGGGTGGCGTCCGCAACTCGCCGAAAAGGGTTTGGAGTTCATCGGCCTCATGCTCGTCCATCCCGGCGAACACGCGCGCCGCCACCTTGAAGGTCAGGGACTGGGTGAAGTTGTGCAGGTCTACCGGCGTGCCCACGGGCAGCGATCGCACGGCGCACACCAGTAGTTCCGTGATGGTCTCCTGATGAGCCGTCAGCGCGCTGCGGCGCAGCAGGGGCATGAGCGCCTGGCGGTAGGAGCGGTGCCGGTCGCCGTCAAGGTTGAGGACACCGCGGCCGAACCTCCCGCCGAATACGACGTCCCAGCCCTCCGCGTGGGACAGTTCGTCGTCCCCGGCACCGAAGAACCGCTCCGCCATCTCCGAGCCGGCGAGGTACACCCGCCTCCCGCCCATCGGGCACTGCCCGCCGTGACCGGCGTCTCCCTCGTCTTCCCGGGCCGGGGCGACGACCGCCGCTCCGGTGTTCACGGGCAGAAGTCCTCGGTGGTCGCCAGCTGCTCCACAAGGGCGTTCATAGTCGCGGGCGTCATGAAGATCCTCGGGTCCACCTCGTCCTCGATCCCGAACTCCTCCTCCAGCGCCACCAGCAGCTCCACCCGGGCCACCGAGTCCAGCCCCAGCTCGGCGCTGAGGTGCTCGTCGCCGGTGAACTGCAACTCAGCGAACTCGGGACGCAACTCCCGTACGGCGTCCACGAGCACGGCCCGGATCTCCGAGCTGCTCATCCGTCGATCGCTCAACTCGCGTTTCCCAACCGCTGATTGTCAAAGCCTCAGGAATGCTACTCTATGCAATGAGTTTTCAACGCATTGTAACCAAACGGGGTCTCATGGGAAGCTTGACGGGACGTACCGTGCTGGTCACGGGCGGCTCACGCGGAATTGGCCGGGCGATCGTGGAGCGGCTCACCACCGACGGGGCCCGGGTGGTCTTCGGCTACCACCGGGCCGAGGAGGCGGCCAAGGACGTCGCCGCCGCCACCGGGGCCCATCCGGTCCGCGCCGACCTCGCCGACTCTGCCGAGGTCGCCGACCTGTTCGCAGAGGCGGAACGTGCGACCGGCGCTCTCGACGTCCTGGTCGCCAACGCGGCGGTCTGGCTTCCCCACTCGCGCATCGAGGAGGCGAGTGAGGAGACGTACGACCGCGTGATGGCCGTCAACACGAAAGGCACTTTCCTCGCCCTCCAGCATGCCTCCACCCGTCTGCGTGACGGCGGCCGCGTCATCACCATGTCCTCCATCGGCGTACGCCGCCCCACGCCGGGGAACGCCGTATACGCCGCCAGCAAGGCCGCCGTCGAACAGTTCACCGCGGTAGCGGCCCAGGAGCTCGGGCCGCGCCGCATCACGGTGAACTGCGTGGCCCCCGGCGCCACCGACACCGAGATGCTGCGGCAATCCCTGCCTCCGCGACTCCTCGAACGCGCAGCCCGCAACACCGTGCTCGGCCGCCTCGGCACCGGCGATGACATCGCCGGCATCGTCGCATTCCTGGCCGGCCCGGACTCCGGCTGGATCACGGGCCAGACCATCTCCGCCACCGGGGGAATGCTGTAGAGGCCCGGCCCCGGGCTCGCCCGGCAGGGCCCCTACCGACCGGCCGGGAACGTCAGCGGCCCCCCGACCCTTCCCGTACGCTACGTCGTCGGCCGGCCGGACCTCACGCTGTCGGGGCGCAGCACCGCCAGTTCCCGCACAGTGAGGCGGTTGCTGCCTACCTGGCCTCCGCATGAAGCCGGCGGAACGGGATCAGGGGGCCCTGGGCAGTGTTTATCCAGAGCGCCTTCAACCTCTTCAGCGGCGCTCCGCACGATGACGCGGGCACCACCGAGAACTTCACTTGGACCCGAGCCGACGCCGTCGCGGCCGTCACCGCCGCCGCAGGCCTGCTCGCCCAGTTGGAAGACCTGCCGTAGCGCGCCAGCTGCTGCTCACTTCGCGGGGCGCCCGTGCAGACAGCAGGATGGTGCCATGACACCGGACGAGCAGCGCCACGCCAACCTTGCTCAGGTCGCGATCACCAGCTACCTCGGTCTGACGAGCGCCAGACGGAGTGGCGACAGGCCAGTGACCGCCTGGCCCGGTGGCTCAATGAGCAGCAACTGGACGAAGACACCATGCTCGAGGTGTCCGACACGTTTCTGCAAGCGATGGAGGACGGCTCCACGCTGGTTATGCACACCGGCGCAGGCGGAGACGTTGGCACGTACCTCACCCTCCGGCAGCGAGCCGCTGTGACACGTGAGTGGCTGCGAGACGAGGGCTACGGTGTCCCCGTCTACCCCAAGGAACCGGGACTGTAAGCAAGGCCGGAATCTCGACACCGGCGGCAGCGGCTGGACAGAAGTCCTGCCCAGCCCACTGCAGCACCTGCCCGTCAAGTCCATCGCATGCCGATGGCGGACAGCAGTTCCATCCGTTCTGGTGTCAGGGTGGCGGCTCGGCTGCGCTGATTCCCGATCCAGGCCCCCAGCTCGTGTTCCCCGTTCCTCCTGGTTGTCGCCGACGGTCCGTTCGACCCACTTCCTCGGGACCTGAGGGTGTCCCTCGCGCTTGTAGAACTGGCCGGTCCAGGCGCTACCGCGCGACCAGGCTCGACGCCTTCAAGCCCTCCGCTGGCGGGAGGGCTGCACCAACGCCTGGAAATTATGGGAGGAGATTAAGGGAACAGGGCTATCCCCGTGGCTACGCCGGCGTCCGCGACTACGTCAGCAAGAACCTTCGCGGCAAACCCCAGCCAATCGGCCCTCGTCCGCCGTCGGCCCGCGCCGTCACCTGCTGGATCCTCACCCACCCCGATGCCCTGCCCGAAGGCGACCGGATTCAGCTCAAGGCCGTCCTGGCCAACTGCCCCGAACTGACCACACTTGTCGACCACGTGCGGTCCTTCGCCCACATGGTCACCGAGCTGCAAGGCGACCGATTGCCGGAGTGGATCGTATCCGCCCGAACCACCACCGACCTGCCAAGCCTCAGCCGATTCGCCCATCACCTCGAACGCGACCTTGACGCGGTCATCGCCGGCCTGACCCTGCCATGGAGCTCAGGCGTCGTCGAAGGACACGTCAACAGGATCAAGATGCTCAAGCGGCAGATGTACGGTCGTGCGGGCTTCAAGCTCCTGCGCAAGCGGATACTGCTTGCCTCCTGACTTCTCTGTCAGTGGCCAATGCGACGATCTCCAGACGGCCAAGCGAGGAGAGAAATGGGCACCTGGGACATCGGCCCCTTCGATAACGACACCGCCGCCGATTTCGGAGGTGACCTGGACGAGGCAGCCCTGGAAGAACGCGAAGCCCTGATCCGTGGCGCGCTCAAACGCGCCGCTGGCCCTGCGGACTTCCTGGATACCTCCGACGGCGAGCGAGCAGTGGCCGCGGCCGCACTGATCGCTGCTCAGTGCCCTGATGGCGAACTGACATGTTCGAACTACGGCCCGTCAGAGCCGCTGCCAGAGTTGCCCACAGACCTGCGTGCGCTCGCCGTCGAGGCTCTGGACCAAGCGGCCTTCGAGCGGTCTGAACTCGCCGAACTTTGGGACGACGCTGCGAACGGCTCACAGTGGCGCCACGACATCACCCGCCTTCGCGACATTCTTGACCCTCCGGTCCCTCCACAAGAGCAAGCCCTCTTCGAGATCTAATCGGTGACCCACAGTCACGGACCACAGGAGTGGTCGTCGCGCTCGGAGTTCGGTCCGTACCGCTCGATGAGAAGCTGTGTCACACCCTCTATGCGCAGGCCACAGAGGCGTGAAGCACAGGCATGATGCGGTGCGGATGCTTGGTCGCGGTGACGGGAAAGGACGAGGACTCGTCGGTCACGTGCAGGCCTCTCCGATGAGAATTCCGGGCCCGCTCCAAGGCCATGGTCACTCAGGGAGACGCATCAGGGATGCATTCCGTTACGTCAACTCCCTCGCGGCCGCTGTTCGCGAACGGCGGCCGCATCGGGGGCGCCTTGCGTTGCGATCCGTAGAATCCCAACGCTCTGGCCCTCCAGCCTCAGGGCAAACCATCCGGCGGTGGCGACGAGGAACCGCCTCCACTCTGACGACCCTGCTACTGCCCGTTTGTTGCAGCCGCGGAGAGAACGACATCGACCAATCGGGCCGCCGCGTCAGGACGCCCGTGTTCACGGGCGCGGTCGGCGACCGCGGTGCGGTACTGGGGGTCGGCCAGCAGCGGTGCAACGGCGCCTTGGAAGGTCAGCGAGGTAACCCCGTCGAGCAGGGCGACCGCGGCCCCCGAATCGGCCAAGTGCCGTGCGTTGTGCACTTGTTCGTTGCCCGCGGACGTCGCGAGGGGGACGAAGACGGCCGCCTTGCCGAGCGCGGTCATCTCCGCAATGGTGCCGGCGCCGCTGCGGGAAACCACGACGTCGGCCAGGTCAAGGACGTCGGGCAGCTCGGGCCCGACGAACTCGGTCAGGTAGTGCCGCGCGGCGAGCTCGCTGGATAGGCCCGCGGTGCGTTGGCGCAGAGCGCCCAGGTGGTCGCGGCCGCACTGGTGGATGACGTTGGCCCGTTCCAGGAGCCAGGGGAGGGAGTCCACCACCACGTCGTTGATCTGCTGAGAGCCCTGAGCGCCGCCGGTGACGTACACGGTGGGCAGACGGCGGTCGAACGCCTGGAGTCCGAGCGTCTCGATGGCCTTGTCCGCCTGGCCGCTGAACACCTCAGGCCGTACAGGGTTGCCGGTCACCACCGCGGTGTGCCGGGCGGTCTCGGGCAGCAGGGCGAGGGTGGACTCGGAGGACACGGCGATGCGTGTGGCGGCCCCGGCGAGCTTGCGGTTGGCCAGGCCAAGGCGGACGGTCTGCTCGTGCAGAACCAGGGGGCGCCGGCACAGGCGGGCGGCGAGTCCGCCGGGCACGGCGACGTAGCCGCCGGTGGCCAGCACGACGTCGGGGTGGAAGTCGGCGACGAGTTTGCGGGCCTGGGCCACGCCGAGCGGGACCCGGGCCATGTCCCGCACGTTGGCGGGCGAGGCCAGTTTCAGGGGGTTCTTCGAGCGGCGGATCTTGCCGGTGGCGACCTCCGCGAACGCGATGCCCTCCTCGGGGGCCACGCGAGCCTCCAGGCCGTCCGCAGTTCCGATCCAGAGCACATCCAGCGGCGGCCTGCCCGCGGCTGTCAGACGATTCTGGAGCGTCCGGACTGCGGTGAGTCCGGGGTAGGTGTGACCGCCGGTCCCGCCGCCCGTCACGATGAGGCGGAAGGGACGGCTCGGGTCTGCGGGGAGGTGGGGGAGGCTCACGTCGTGGTTCACAAGAGGGGGTTCCTCATCTGTCGCGTTGAGAGATCCGTGCCAAACGATTCATCGGGGCGCAGGGAGCAGGGGCCCAGCCTTGGATCGCGCAGGGGGCGAGCCTCCCACACCGATGGGAGCCGCCCGTGCCACTCACGGGCGGGTCCTCCTTGGTGTGGTGATGGCCCGTTTCACGGGCCACCCGTGATCGATAACCCGTGCCTTCAGCGTCCCGTAGGGCACCGCACACCGCTTGTCGCGGCTCCAGTCGGCGAGTGTCTTGGCCTCTCCCCATGCCGGGTAGAGCTTGCCAAGGAGATGGGCGGGCCGCTCGGCCAGCGTGAGCAGGTCGGCACGCGGCGTGTGGTCGACCCGCCGTGTCACCTTCGTCCCGTCCTGCTTGTGGCCTTTAGTGATCAGGAATCCGGCATCGAACAACGGGCTGAGACCGGTGCGGACGGTCATGACGGACACCCCGAACTCCTCGGCGAGCAGCGCCAGGATCGGTATCCGGGTATCTGGCGGATACACCCGGTCAGCGAGTCTGCGGCGCATCTCTTTTTCGACGTACACGGCGAGCGGCATGTCCTCGTCCTGGCCGGGCACGGCCCACGTCTCGCCCTCGACGACGATGCGCGTGCCCAGCCGGGGGCGGGTTTCCACCAGGCCGTCATGGCGCAGTAGCTGCAGCGCGCCCGAGACCACCACGCAGTTGGCGCGGTGGCGGCTGACCAGCTCGGCATAGGTGATCACCCGGCCGGGCGCCAGCTCTCCGCTGCGGATCTCGCCCAGTAGTACCGCATAGAGCTGAAGGGCCGGAGCGCGGGCGCTCTTGGGGAGTCTTCGCAGGGTCTCCTGGGGCAGGTCATGGAGGTCGGTCATCGTCTGGTGAACTGTGCCTTTTCGTTGGGGAACAGGGCCGGGGAGTGCAGGGGGGGTGCTTCTCAGGCGGGGGGAGGATGCGCTGTTCGGGGCACGTAGCGGTCCGCGCCGTTTTCGAGGACGGTCAGACAGTGGTCGAAGGCGGCGCGGGGCCGGCCCCAGGGGTCGGGCACGTCCTTGCCGGGGAGGTAGAGGCGCACCTTGGAGCGTGTACGCGGGGTGGCGAGGTCGCAGAGTGCGGCCACGTTGGACAGGTCCATGGCCAGGACGAGATCGGCCCACTCCAAGAGCGCGGTGGTGACCTGGGCGGCCCGGTGGCCGGTGAGGTCGTAGCCGTGCGCGGCCGCGGCCTCGATCATCAGCGGGTGGGCGGGCTGGCCTGCCCACTTGTCCCGTATCCCCGCTGAACGGATCTCGAGTCCGGCGCCGCCGTGGTGGGTGAGGATGCACGCGGCCACGGGGGAGCGGCAGTAGTTTCCCAGGCAGACCGTCAGGATCCGCCGCGGGTGGTGTCCTTGGGCGCCGCCGGTCACCGGGCTGCCTTTGCTGTGGCCAGAGCCTGCTCCAGAAGACCGGCGATCTGCACGACGTCGCTGGTGGTCAGGCGCTGGTGGAAGGGCAGGGTCAGGATCTGGCGGGCGACCAGCTCGGTGACGGGCAGGGACCTGTGGTCCAGCGCCTCGAAGGCGGGCTGCAGATGGTTGGGCGGGTAGTGGACGCCCACCCCCACGCCCTTCTCCTTGAGGAGACCGAACACGCGCTTCCTGAACTGCTCGGGCAGGCGCACGACGCACATCGACGGGGTGGAGTGCTCCACGTCCACGTCCACCACGGCCACATCGTCGATGGTGCGCAGCGCGAGCTCGTAGGAGGTCCACAGCGCTTTGCGCTGGGCCATCGCCTGAGGGAAATGGGCGAGCTGGACGCGCCCGACCGCGGCGTTCAGATTCGACATCTGGGCCCGCAGACCGTGCCCGTCGACCATGTAGGTCGTGGCCGCCGCCCGCTGGTCGGCGGACTGAACGATGCCCAGGTTGCGCAGCGAGCGGGCGATGCGGCCTTCGCGGCGGTCCCGCGGGATGACCATGCCGCCCTGCCCGCAGGTCAGACTCTTGATCGGCCCGAAGCTGAAGCACGTGAGTTTCCCGGACGCTCCGACCCTCACCGTGCCCTCAAAGGAGCCGAAGGCATGCGCGGCGTCCTCGACGATGTCGATCCCCTTGTCGGTGAGGATGTCGTCCAGCGAGGTCAGATCGATGGCGCGGCCGCCGTACAGGACGGGGACGACCGCCCGGGTGCGGGAGGTAATGGCCTGAGCGACAGCCGCGGACTCTACGCACAGGGTGTTGGCGTTGACCTCGATGAAACGGGGGCGAGCATCACAGGCCACGATCGCCTGAACGGTCGCGCAGAACGTCAGCGAGGGGACGATGACCTCGTCCCCCGAGCCGACTCCGGCGGCGCGCAGGGCGATCTGCAGGGCAACGGTGCCCGAGCTGACCGCGACAGCGTCGGGCACGCCGAGGAACTTCGCGATCTCCCTCTCGAACTGGGTGGTGACCACGCCATGGGCGTAGTAGCCGCCGCGCAGCACCTCGGCGACGGCGATCTCCTCCTCCCCGTACAGGTAGGGCCGGGCGCACTGTCCCGCGGCAGCCGATACCGCTCTACGCGGTGGGGTGGTCGTCATGCTGTTCTCCTCCTGAGGAGCGGTGAGCGCGCGGGGCATAGCGGTCGGCCGGCAGCGTGGAGACGTCCCCCACGGCCAGCGTGTCCGAGGATTTCGTGAGGTACAGGCCGGGCCGGTAGCGCAACCGGGAGTGGTCGACGGGCTCGCCGAAGAGGCCGTTAAGGGCCTGCTGGACCAAGTCGGCGCCGGCCGCCTGGGAGAGCAGGAAGGCGCCTGCGAAGCGCATGTTCATCTCGGTCAGTACGACCCGATTCGATGTGGGCTCGTCGCAGACGAAGCCCTGCACGCAGCACGGCCCGGCCGCGCCGACGGCGGCCAGCGCCGCGGTGACCACCTGGCTGACCTGCTCGTCGGCGAAGGTGCTGGACACCACGGCCAGACCGCCCTTGACGAGCAGGCGCCAGCGCAGGACCAGCGAGGCGCGGCCGACGCGGTCAACGAGGCAGTCCGCGGTGAACTCGCGGCCCTCGACCTTGGCCTGGATGATCGGGTCCGGCACCAGGCCGAACAGCGCATGCACCTCGGCCCGGGTCCAGCAGAAGTGCACGTTCTTGGCGCCCTGGCCGCGCCGGGGCTTGACCACCCACTCGCGGCCGTCGTCGGTCAGCGTGCCGTCGGTCTGGCCGGGGAGCATCGTGTGAGGGGTGGGCACAGCGTGCTGGGTGAGGATGTCGTGGAAGACGGCCTTGTCGATCGCCGCGGTGATCGCGGCCGGCCCGGGAAGCCAGGTTCGCACCCCGAGGGCGTGCAACTGGCCGGCGAGGCCGCCCAGCATCGGCAGCTCCGCCTCAACGGTGGACATGAGAGCATCGGGGCGCAACTCACGGCAGAGCAGCATCAGTTCGTCCGCGGCCTGGGGGTGGCCCGCGACGGGGACGACACGCGGGGTGACACCCGCCAGGAGGAGGCCGGGCGCCAGCGGGTCGGCGTCGGCGGCGATGACGTCACAGCCCAACTCCAGCAGCTGGCGGGCGAGATCGAGGCCGGGGGCGCCGCCCACGCCCGTGACGAGGATGCGGCGAGGCCGCCGCGCGGCACGGTTCACCGCGGGACTCGCTCCTCGCGGGCGGCTACCTGGATCTGCGCCATCGGCGCGCCGGGGTTGCGGCGCAGGGGCGCCCACCGGTCGGGGTGGCGCTGGTACCAGTCCGCGGTCACGGCCAGGCCCTCGTCGAGGTCCCGCCCGGGCTGGTACCCCAGGGTGCTGGCGGCTTTCGACCAGTCCATGGCGTAGCGCAGGTCGTTCGCTTTGCGGTCGGGGATGTAGGTCACCAGGTCCCAGCTCGCGCCGTACAGGCGCAGGATCCGCTCGGTGAGCTCTTTGTTCGTCAGGTCCGTGCCGCCGCCGAGGTTGTAGATCTCGCCCGGGACGCCGTCACGCAGGACGAGTTCAAGGCCGACGCAGTTGTCCTCGACGTGCAGCCAGTTGCGTACGTGCTCGCCCCGGCCGTGCAGGGTGACGGGCAGGCCTTTGACGAGAGCCGTCAGGAATAGGGGGATGATCTTCTCGGGATGCTGGCCGGGCCCGTACTGATTGGAGCTGCGGGTCACGCATACCGGCACCCCATCAGTGGTGTACGCGGAGAGCGCCACCAGGTCGCTGGCGGCCTTCGAGACCGCGTAGGGCATGGAGGGGTTCAGCGGGTCCCGTTCACGCGCGGCGCCCTTCAGCAGTGGGCCATAGACCTCGTCGGTGGAGACGTGCACGAACTTCTCCACGGCTGTGCGTTTGGCGGCTTCGAGGAGGATGTGGGTGCCCACTACGTTCGACATCAGGAACGTGCCGCCCTCCAGGAAGCTGCGGTCCACGTGCGACTCCGCCGCGAAGTGCACCACTGCCGTGTGGCACGCCATGAGGTCGGTGACCAGAGCCTCGTCGAGGATGTTGCCCTGGACGAATTCGAGCTTGGGCGAGAGGAAGGCCTCGCCCAGATTCGCGATGTTCCCGGCGTAGGTGAGCGCGTCCAGGACCGTCACCCGAGCGACATCGTCGGCCCGCAGAATCCGTTTCACGAAGTGGGAGCCGATGAATCCGGCGCCGCCGGTCACGAGCACATTTTCCATGTCCTGACCTCGATCCGGGTGGTAGGGAGAGGTGGAGAGGGATGGGTGGGTCCTGGGTGCCGCGCCCGCGCCTGAAAGCGCGGCACCCAGGAGGGCCCCTACAGGGGGGAGGGACCCCCTCCGTGTGCTCGCTCCCGCTGGCCGGCGACGAGCACACGGTGTACCGGTGAGGTGAGGCGCCCATTCCTCACCCGACCGGGGGTAGTGCACCGGTTCCGGCCGGGCCCGAGGACATCCCGGTGGGAACCGGTGGCTTCATGCCCGGCCACCGATGAAGGGGCGGGGAGGTCGGCCAGGTCGATCACGGTGAAGGCCCGGAGGGCCCGCACGAGCTGGGAGGCCAGGAACCACCGCAGGGCGGGGTTTCCGCGAGGGACGGGAACGTTCACGCGGCTGTTCCGGGCAGGCCGACGGGGCGGTGCGGGGCGACGATCGAGTTGTCCGGCAGCAACTCGCCTGTGTCGTGGAAGAGATAGACGCCGTTGCACAACCGTGCCCATCCCGCGACGTCATCGCGTGCTACGGGCTGAGCGGCCTCGCGATCCGGCTGGTCAGCCGTGGGGCAGGGAGGCTCGTGCTGGCACATGTGCGTCGCGCTTCCTTTCGGTTGTGGGGCGAGAAGGGGCCCTCTCCGGCAGGGCACACGGGGAGCGGTGACCGTCCGCCGAAGAGGGCGTTTAGGAGGTTGCGGGGCTCTGGGCCAAGCCTGAGATTGCGCGGTCGGTGTAGCCGTAGAAGAGGCCCATCGTGGTCACGTCGCTCTGTCCCCAGAGCGTCGGTGATCGCTCGCCCCACTCCACGACGTAGGAATCGTCGGAAGGCGAGTACCGCAGGCGGAGTTGCGGGTAGCCGTCCCTGCCGCGGAGGACCTCGACGACCTTCAAGCCGAAGCAGGAACAGGTCACGGAGTAGCTTCCCCCGCTGCGTGAGCCGCCCACGCGGACGGCCAGGAAAGGCATCCGCAGGGTGCGCAGAGCGAGGCTGGCATCCACGATCCAGGCATCCGCGAGGCGGTCCATGTAGAGGTCGTAGTCGTACGCCTCCCTCGGGGGCATGACCATGACGGTCACCGGTGGATGTCTCGCGGCGAAAGGGTCGTGCATCACTCGGCTCCCTTGATGTAGCTCGCCCCGATCAGCTCCTCGACCAAGTCGGAAGTCACGAAGGCGAGGCGCCGCGCGAGGCCGATGGCTTGCTGGTGTTCGGCCGGTACGCGTTCCTCTCGAATGGAGCGCCCGCGCTCGATGAGCCGAGCCAAGCCCGTGGTGGGCAGGTACTTCGCGTCAGCGACGGCGATGTCGCTGAGCCTCGCCAGGTGAATACGAAGACGCTCGATCAGCGCTGTAGTGTCGGTCACGGGCGGAGGCTGGTTACCGATCGCGGTGTCGAGGTCGTCGAAGATCAGTTCGAGGTCGAGAGGCTGCCAGGCAGTGAGGCACCTCAAGAAGGTCCGCAGATCGTCCGAACTGTGGGAAGACACCCACTTCGGAATGTCGTGAAGGGCGCGTTCTTGTGCGGCCACGGTAGTGCTCACCGGCCGCTCTCCGCGCACAGACTCAGCTCGGCCCACGTGACCTTGCCCCACGGGCGATCCTCATAGCCCCACCTCGAGCTCAGGAGCGCAACCAGTTGTAGGCCCCGGCCGCATTCGGCGCCGCCACTGGCGTCTACGACGTGAGGGGGCACGTGCGAGGCGTCGGCGACCTCGATGCGCGCCTGGCAGGTGCCATCGCGCTGGATAACAACCGTGGTGAGGTCCGTCGAGGTGTGGTCGACCACGTTCGTCAGCAGCTCCGACACGATGACCTCCCCGGCCAGGGTTTCCTTCATGCCCCAGGCGTCCAGGACGCCGGAGACGAAAGCGCGGGCTCGCTGCACAGCCTCGGGCAGGCACGGCAACTGAGCGGCGTAGCCGGGTGCACCGTTCACATTCGTTTTTGCCGCGGTCGTGGTCACGAGGTCATTCCCTCCGGCGTGGGGTGCCTGGCCAGTCCTGACGGGACAGGCAGGACCGGCCTTTCCATGCCGCCGTGTCGAGTACGTCTCGGCGGCTGATAGTCAGTCAACGAGCCCCGAGCGGAGGGCGACAGGAAGAGTTCCGGTTTCGTGCACGCCCCGGAACCGGAAGACTTTACGTTCGCATTGCCGACGGTCTGGGCGGTGGAGTAATGGCGGTACTACGTTCGGTGCATGGGAGCGAATGCCGTTCTTCAGGGCCGCATGGATCAACTCGGAGTCACGCAAGAGGAGTTGGCTGCCCGGCTCAATGCCGCCCTGCATGAGATCACCGGCCGGCCCGGGGAGATCTCCTCGCGGACGGTTCGCAATCTCCTCAACGGGGCAAGTCGGCGGCCAATTGGCCGTACTTGCGCTGCACTTGAGCGTGTGTTCGGCTGCCCGGTGGCGGACTTAGGGTTCAGCGCACCCAACTCCATGCAACACCCACCGGAGGGCCCCGTGCGGCGTCGCGACTTCATCGTTTCCACTACCGGCACGGCAGCCGCTGCTGTTCCGGTCGTTAAGCAGCGCCGGGCGGTAGGCATGACCGATGTGGCCCGCGCCTCTGCCGGAATGAACCAGCTCGTGGAGGCCGACGACCGGCAGGGCGGGCACATGTCCTTGGCGACGGAGGCTCTCAGGGCCCGTAGAAAGGTGCTGGAACTCCAACAACGCAACGCCAGCGAGCGTGTGCGCCGCGCCCTGTACGCGATCGCTGCCGAGTTCACCACGATCGCCGCCTGGTCATGCATCGACCTGCGGGATCTGGACGCGGCTCAGATGTACCTGCACGAGTCGACGACGTTCGCCGGCCTGTCTCAGGACCCGCCCACGGGAATGCGCGTGTGGATCAATGTTGCGATGCTTGCCTACCAGCGGAAGAATTGGCCGGAGCAGCTCGCAGCAGCACAGGCGGCCAGCGCTTCCCCGGCCGCCCGCAGGGACCCATTCTTCGGCTCCATGGGCCGTGTCCGACTTGCGCTGGCCTACTCGTCGCTGGGGGATCCGCGGGCCGCGCAGAAGGCCCTGGGTGCGGCACAGGAATCCCTCGGGAAGGCGGCCGAGAGCGAGCGCCCTCGGTGGACCGCGTTCTACGGCCCGGCCGAGCTACATCACCTCGCGGCGATCATCCTCAACCGCAATGGTCAGTTCGCCGAGGCCGAGGCGATGGCGCACCGCGCCCTGGCCAAGATCCCGGCGGAGTTCCAACGCAACCGTGCACTGGCCACGTGTCAGCTCGCTCTCACCCAGCTTCGACAGGGAGAGCCGGAACAGGCCACGGCGACCGCAGCCACCGTCTTCCCGATCATGAACGGCGCCCCAATGCCTGGACGTCTGCGCACCCTGGTCGGAGACTTCCACCGAGACCTGTTCCGGATGGCGCCCTCCACGACGTACGCCCGCGACTGGGCAGACCGCATGCGAGATGAATGGAGTCGAGCGTGACCAAGGTGACTGACCTGCGGCATTACGCACAGGGAAGCCTCCCGGAGGGCTTCAAGCAGATGCTGATCGAAGTGCACGCTGACGCCTACGCCGACGCGATGGACGACGAGTTCAACCAGCGGTTCCCCTGGTTCGTCGATCACTGGTCAGCAATGGACGGCTTCACCTGCGTCGTCGCATTCGACGGAGACGAGCCGAGCGGCTTCGCGTACGGCGCACCGCTTCAGCCGGGTCGCGAATGGTGGCGCTCCACCGCATTCGAGCCGAACAACGGCTACACGGCAACCTACGCCGTCTCCGAGGTAATGGTGCGCCCGCAGTGGCGGAAGCAGGGCATCTCCGATCGGTTGCACGAAGCTCTGCTGCAGGAGCGCAACGAGGATCTCGCGGTGCTCCTTGTCGACGTGACACACCCGAAGGTCCAGGATCTGTACGAGACTTGGGGCTACGAAAAGGCTGGTGAGCAGCAGCCGTTCGCTGACTCCCCAGTGTATGCGGTCATGGTGAAGAGGCTGAACCCCTGAAGGGCGATGCCCCGGTCGGCTCAGTCCGGCTGATGAGTCGTACAGGGGTCGCTGTCTGGCCGTCAGGCCTGGTGCGAGGGCGATAGATTGGGCCACGTGGACAAGTTGGACAACTGACCGTGATGCGCCTGGAGGTCGACATGGAAACGCCGCACTCCGGCCCCGAAGCGGGCAGGCCGCGTCCCGACTATCCGCCGAAGACGACACCGCCACCCCCGCCGCAGACCTGGCTTGACCACTCCCTGTCGATCCCGCAGCGCGACGGTCGTGGCGGCCGTCCGGTGATGAAGAGCCGGCCAGGCACCAACTGGTCGCTGGAGGCGCAGCCCTGGACCGTGGGCAAGGCGTTCATCGAGGTGAGCGGGCGACTCACGAAGTGGGGCTTCAAGGCGCCCGCCACGCTAGAGGACTTAGTCCGTCACCTCGTGACCACGGTGGTGGCCGACGGCGGCCGCCACATCAGCATCCACCTGGCCGAGCAGGACGAGCAGGCGATCATCCTCGCCTTCAGCCACCAACCGCACCCACCCGAACTCGACCGCGAGGTCCTGCTGCGGCTGCAGGAACTGGGCTCGGTGAGCTGCGGAACGGAGACGACCAAGGAGGGCCGACAGATCTGGGCTCTCCTCGACCTGGCCTCCTAGGGGAGGACTGTCCGATATCGCGGGCAACCAGATTGATCTTCGAGGGTTTGGTGCTGGCTGGGGGCGCGGAGCCGTCGCGTCATCGGCACTTCGTCGAAGAGGAGGACGAGCATGGGCGACATCGATCGCGAGTGGATCCCCGCCCTGCAGCGTGGACGGAGGGTACACGCGGCTGCTCCAGCTCCTCGAACACAAGGCATGGCAACGGCGGTTCGCGACACGCATGCATCAGCTGATCGCCCGGCCTGCACGGGCGCCCACGCCGCCGCTTGGCGTCGGGGACCATCCCCACGGGTGCGGGGAGCACGACGAGCCGTCCTTCACCAAGAAGTCGGCCGCGGGACCATCCCTGCGGGCGCGGGGAGCACCCGCGCGGGGACGGGATGGCCACGCTCGACCTGGGACCATCCCCGCGGGCGCGGGGAGCACGAGGCAACGGAGGCAGTTGAGACCGCCGGCCAGGGACCATCCCCGCGGGCGCGGGGAGCACCAACACTGTCCCGGTTGCGCTGACGGAGTGGCGGGACCATCCCCGCGGGCACGGGGAGCACGGCCGCGCGGGCCGCAGTCCACCGATGGCCTTGGGACCATCCCCGCGGGCGCGGGGAGCACAAGGTCTACGACCTGCTCATCCCGCACAGCTGGGGACCATCCCCGCGGGCGCGGGGAGCACTCGGTGCCCGATCCACCGCCCGAGAACGTGTAGGGACCATCCCCGCGGGCGCGGGGAGCACATCCTGTCCCGAAGATCGCCCTGTTCGAGCTCGGGACCATCCCCGCGGGCGCGGGGAGCACAACCGGTCGCTGACCGCGTCGAATCCGGGTGTGGGACCATCCCCGCGGGCGCGGGGAGCACGTGGTCGTGACGTGGATGGTGTAGCCGGTGTTGGGACCATCCCCGCGGGCGCGGGGAGCACTTCCTCGTAAAGCAGACTCAAGGCTTCGGCACGGGACCATCCCCGCGGGCGCGGGGAGCACCAACACACGACCCAAGCCGGATCGTCACCGAAGGGACCATCCCCGCGGGCGCGGGGAGCACACGGAACGCCAGGGATGCCACCAGCCGGGGTGGGGACCATCCCCGCGGGCGCGGGGAGCACCCCAGCGATCCGGTAGTCACCGCGTACGTGTCGGGACCATCCCCGCGGGCGCGGGGAGCACAGCGGCTCCGACGCAGGCACGGGTGTTGACGCGGGACCATCCCCGCGGGCGCGGGGAGCACCTGGTAGGACGTCACATCGGCTCCTGGTCGGGGGGACCATCCCCGCGGGCGCGGGGAGCACGTCACCGTGCCGATCTCCGCCGAGCAGAAAGCAGGACCATCCCCGCGGGCGCGGGGAGCACTGGTCGGCGCGGATCTGCTCGACGGCCTGCTCGGGACCATCCCCGCGGGCGCGGGGAGCACAACCGACCGGCGAGCGCGGGCGGCACGGTGCCGGGACCATCCCCGCGGGCGCGGGGAGCACGGTGGCCAAGGCCGTGCACCACCCTCTGTTTAGGGACCATCCCCGCGGGCGCGGGGAGCACACCGCCACCGGATCGCCCCAGGAGGCCGAGGCGGGACCATCCCCGCGGGCGCGGGGAGCACAGGCCTTCATGGGCAACGCCCTAGGCCTCAGTGGGACCATCCCCGCGGGCGCGGGGAGCACTTTTGGCGTCAGCGATGGGCTGGCGGCCGAACGGGACCATCCCCGCGGGCGCGGGGAGCACTCGGCCTCGTACGGCACCTGCTGGCCGTGGCTGGGACCATCCCCGCGGGCGCGGGGAGCACGTCGCGGTGGAAGCGGGGGCGGGCGGCGAGGCGGGACCATCCCCGCGGGCGCGGGGAGCACGTCGCCCGTGACGACATGTGCATGAGCTATTCGGGACCATCCCCGCGGGCGCGGGGAGCACGCAGGTGCACTCAGGTCCGGGGCGGGGGTCTGGGGACCATCCCCGCGGGCGCGGGGAGCACCTCTTCCCTGAGCACGAGCATCTCCACCTGGCGGGACCATCCCCGCGGGCGCGGGGAGCACCTCTTCCCTGAGCACGAGCATCTCCACCTGGCGGGACCATCCCCGCGGGCGCGGGGAGCACTGGTCGTCGCCCTGGTGGCGGGCGGCGGCCCGGGGACCATCCCCGCGGGCGCGGGGAGCACTCTGCTCGACCTGCTGTTTTGTCAGCCGACAGAGCCGTTTCGGAACAGTTTCTCCGAACCTGACATAAGGTACAAAAGGCATTTGAATGGGTCAACCTTTGCCGAATCGTCGGCGCTGCGCGGCTTTGCTCCAGCCGGGCTTCGGTGTGGCTTCGGTCGGTGGCGGCTGTGTGTTCGGGCGGCGGATGAGGGTCAGGCCCTCGTGGTCGACCGGCTGCCAAGCGTGGTCATGGGTGCGGAACGTGAAACCCTGTTCGTTGTTGGTGGTGTGGGCGAGCAGGGCGCGGCCCTGTCCCGCGTATTGCTGCACCTCGTTCCACAGGACGTCGCGGACGCGGGTGGAGGGGTTGCCGATGAAGACGCCTGCGGAGATTTCGAGGAGCCAGCGGGTGAGGAATCCGCGGAGTCCGGGTGGGCAGGTGGTGAGGACGATGACGGTCACCAGATGACCGCCTCGTCCGCATCCGTGGCCACGTCTTCGGAGCTGTAGTTCACTCCGGCTGCTACGTGGTGGTCCTGGTCGCTCTGGAGCGTGACGCGGTCCTGTTCGCCGGCCCGGTCGTCCTCCTCAGCCTGGGTGCCGGGCAGTAGCAGGTACTTGATGTCCTTGACGCAGCGATCGAGGAGTCCGGTCTCGTTGATGCGGTCGCGCAGGCCGCGGCGGGTTCGGGGCCCCACGTCTTCGGGGCCCTCGGCTGCGATGTCGAAGGCGAGCGGGATCCCGATCTCTGTTTTGTAGAGGTCTGCGATGTCCAGGACGAAGGAGAGTTCGTGCCCGGCGTGGACGAATCCGAGGCCGGGGCTGCATCCGAGAGAGGTGACGACGGCGTGGGCTATGCCGTACATGCACTGGGCTGCAGCGGTAATGCCTTGGTTGACGGGGTCACCGCTGCTGAAGTCGCCTGGGGTGTACTTTCTGCCGTGCCATCGAATGCCGGTGCGGGCTGCCTGGGCTCGGTAGCAGTCTTTGACGCGGTCGCCTTCACGCCCCAGGAGCTGGTGGCGGGTCAGACCGTCCGGGTCCTCGTCAGGGAAGCGCAGCCGGTACATGGCGCGTGCGACAGCGAGGCGGCTGCGCACATTGGCCCATTGGGTGGCCTGGGCCTCGAGAAGTGCGGCTGAGCGGCTCAGGGCCCTGCCGCCGGCGTAGAAGCGCACGCCGTGCTCGCCCACCCAGGCGACCGCCGCTCCGGTCTCGCCGAGAACACTCATCGCCTGGTGGGTGATGCGGGTGCCGGGGCCGAGCAGGAGGGTGGCGATGGTGGCGGAGGGAATGTGGGTGGTGCCGTCGGCATCCTGGACGGTGATGGCGTTGGCATCGCGGTGGACGGTGCAGCGTTCCAGGTAGATGAAGGAGACCCGCTCACCGGTGCGGGCGAGGTGGCGTGGGGTGAGGGTGGCACGCCTGCCGGCTGTCGGCACTTCCTCACTCTCCAGATACAGAAGGCGCCGGGATAGGGGCGAGGGTCATGAGCCCGCAGCCGTACGCCTTGGCTTTGCCCAGCCCCCGGGTCAGGGTGCGGCGTAGGGCGTCGGCGTCGGTGACTACGAGGCGTCCGTCGAAGGTGACCGTCACGACGTGCACCCGGCGGTTCGGTGACCTGTCGTCACGGGACTTGGCGAAAGACAGGGCGCGCTCGTCACGGACGGCGAGCTCGTACCGGTCTCCGTGGTGGGGGTGGTTGTGGTGAGTGGTGCCGCCGGGCAGTAAGCGTCGCTCGTGTGGCTTCTCCAGGACGCGGAAGCCCGCTCGCTCCTGGCGTTGAGGGTCGAGGAGCCAGCCTCGCTGGTGGACGGGGGTGAGGTGCGCGGTGCGTTTGGTCGGTTCGCCGGCTTTGCGCCGGATCTGGTGCACCGGGTTGGCGGTGAGCCGGAACTCCCAGACGCCACCTGCGGCGAGGCGGTCGAGGAAGGGTGCGTAGGGGCGGCTCTGCCAGCCGGGGGTCTCCGGATCAAGGGCGGCAGCCGGCCAGCCGGCCTGCTCCACAAGGTGGGTCAGGTCGGGGCGCGCGGGGCTCACGAGGTAGAGGAAGACCTCGGCCTTGGCGTTGTGGTCCAGGCGCCACAGCACTCTGCTCCCTTCCGTGTCGCCCGTGCTGGTGGGCAGCAGGCCGGGGAAGGAGGCCATGACCGCCGCGTGCAGCGACTGCGGCGAGGAGAGCAGACGGCGGGCTCCGGGCCGTGCGGTGTTCACACGGAAGCGGGTCAGATACATCAGGGGGTTTCCTCCTCCACGGCGTCGAAAGGATCGTGGTGCGGAACCGGGTGGGCGGCGGCCGGCGCGCGGACAGCCAGCACTGCACGCGGGTTGGGTACCTCCACGGTTGTGCTGACCACGGGGCGCAGGGCGTGGCGCCGGTGCGCGGCGGCGAAACTGAGGGGCTGATCGCGCAGGACGTCCCCACGCTGTTCACCGGGGTCGGGCTCCCGCAGGACGTTCAGGACCATTGTGTGCTCCTTGCCGTGCAGGCGCTGGTACCAGTCGGCGGCCTGCCAGGGCTCCTCGTGCAGGGCCTGCGGGAGGGAACTGTCGCGGGTGCCGAGCTCCACCGGCAGGGTCGGCGGGCAGGAACGTCTGCCGAGGAAGAGAGGGTGAACGGGCGTGCGCAGGGCAGTGTGGAGTTCTTCCAGGAGGGCGCGGTCTCCTTCGAGGACCGCGACGAAGACGGCGTCGGCGAGGTAGAAGCGCTCGGACAGCGGCATGGATTTGCCGGTGACAGCGTGCTGGGCGGTCTGGAAGTCCCGTACACGGGTGCCCGGCTGGTCGGCCCGGATACCGAAGCGCAAGGATGCCAGGCGGGAAAGGCTGGCGTCGTCGCTGCGGTCGAGGCCCTGGGCGGCGGCGAGCATGCCGATGACGCCGCTCTTGGTGGGGGCAGACTCGGTGGTGCGGCGCACGAAGCGGGCCGATGCCCCCCAGGCTTGCAGGGGGCCGGCCAGCCGGAGGACCAGGACGCTCATACGGGCTTGTCCAGGCGCTCGGCGACAGCCTGGCCGACCGCCTCGACCAGTTCATTGAGCCGGTGCATCTGCGTGCCGAGACCGCCGAGCTGTTCGGTGGCGGGGCCGACCCGCAGAACCCAGGAGAGGGTGGACTCCTCGTCGCCATAGGTGCGTTCCACCTCCGGGACATACTGCGTGAGCCGGGCCACCGCCTGGCGCAGATACCCGCTCTCCCCGGTGACGGGTTCCTCGAACGCGGCTACGTAGCTGATCGGCCGGGTGGTGCGCAGTTTGACGATCACGGCGTCGGGGAGGGTGTGGTTCCCGAACGTATTGATCTTTCCGGTCGGCAGGGACTCGAGGAAACTCTGTACGAACGCCTCGACCGCGCGCCGCACAGGTGCGGTGCGCGGTTCCTCCTCACGAAGGCCCTCCCCGAGGTTCTTGGCGAGCTGATGGACGCTGAGCGCCGCATAGCGGTAGAGGGTGGAGGAATTGAAGTCGACGGTGCCGATCATGCCGGCACCCGATTCCGCATCGGTGTTCTCGTCGTCCACGGCCGTGTAGTAGTCGGACTCGTTGTCGACGCGGTGCACGCTGATGGCGTGGGCGACCTGGACAGCAGCATCAACATTGAAGTCGGCGGAGTCGGCGACCATGCGGCCGAACAGCGCGATGTCGACGGAGTGCCGGGTATCGGCGATCTCCCGGGCTCGCGCCTTGATGTCCTTGTCCTTGAGATAGGTCTTGATGTCGGCCGCGCCCTGGACGGCCAGCGCGGCGAGACCGTCGAGCTGGCGTGCGCTGAGGAACATCAGGTACTTCGACTCCGGCGCCGCCTCTGGCTCGCCGTCCTTGGCGGCTTCGGCTTTCCTCTTGGGGGCCTCGATCTTGGAACCGGTAGCGCCGTGGATCACGTCGGCGGCGATCTGGAGGGCCTCAGCGCCTTGGAGTGCGGGGTCCAGGCCGGTGATGCGGGCGGCGAGGACCTCGGCGACCTTCTTCGTCCGTACCCCCAGTTCGCTCGGGTTAAGAAGGTGCTCCCGGCCGAAGTAGGTACGGGTGGCGCGCTTCCACGCCTGGCTGGACACGCGAGCACGGGGTGCCCCGCCATAGACGGCTGATTTCGGTGCGCCCGTGTCGTCCCGGTTGAGATTGCTGGGCGGCACCGTCTGCAGCGCGTGCACGTCGAGAAAGATGCGGTTCACGAGGCGTCCTTGTCCGTGGGGTCAGTGATGTGGTCAGAAGCAGCCGGGGCGTCCGCCTCGTTCTTCTGTGGGGCCCGGTAGGAGTGGAACGAGCGCCCCCAGGCCCGGCGTACGGCCTCGCGGCCGGTGGGCTCCTGCCAGCCATAGAGCTGCCCTGCCAAGAGGGCGTAGTCCAGGGGGATGTCCGCACCCCGCAGCATCACGACGATCTCGCGCAGACGCTGCGCCACAACGGGCAGGCCCGGTGCGGTGCCGACGCGGACAAAACGCTTGCGGACGGGCTCGGCGATCTCACCCGCCGGCATCAACTGGCGCACAGCGCCACCAAGTCCCCTGGGCGCCGTGCGCGACCCGGCCCGGTGCATGGCCGTGCTGCGGGACTGCTGGTGCAGCGCCCACAAGGTGAGCGCCACGTGCACCGCGTCCTCGGCGCGGGTCAGCTCGGCCTCGTCCAGCGGCCGCCCGCCCGCGGTGGGCCCATCGTGCAGGGCCCCGGTATCGGCCAGCCCCCACAGATCCGGCATTTGGGAGAAGTCTTTGCCCGCGCCTCGACGCAACCGGGCCAGGGCCCCCACCGCGTAGGACTGGTCGCCCAGATATCCCCTCTGCAGCGGGACGATGAGGTCACTGGTGAGCACGCTGACACGCTGCGCAGTGGTGGCGGTTTCGGTGAGGGTGGTCATGCGGGCACCTCCGAAGAGCAGTTGGGCCCCCGGGCGGAGCCGTCGCCCGGCGCCCGGTCAAAGGAGTAGGGGTCGCTGAGCGCCTTGCTGAGGTGGATGAGGAACCACTTTTCGGCAAGCGCCGAGTTGAGCCACTCGGAGCCCTTCTTCGCCGCCACCACCCGGCCCTCCCACGCGGCGTTGCCCGCCTCGCTCATGAGCCGTTCGCCCAGCTGCCGCAGGTGCCGGTAGGTGTCCTGCTGCCAGCGGGTGCGGTGGGCGTCGGGGTCTTCGGCGGTGGCCAGGTCACGCAGCCAGACGCGGTAGGGGCCCTCCAGGGCGGCGAAGCCGAGGCTGCGGGCGGCCGAGCGGGGCCCTTCGCTCTCACGGCCCGCCGCACGAGCGAGATCCGTGGCGAGATCACCGAGAGCGGTGACCGCCCGCTCCGCCTCACCGACCGCGTCGATGGCCTGTCGTGCATAGGCGCGATCCTGTTGATGCAGCAACACCACGGCCATGGCCAGCCGGTCGTCGACGATTTCGTCGATCACCGACTGCTGGGTTCCATAGACCGCCCCCACAGCGCGCGCCCGGATCAAAAAGCCGCGGGGCAGCTCTCCCTCCGTCACCAGCCGTGCGATCCATTCCAGGATTCCCGGCCGCAGCACTTTGGCGGCCTCACCGCCCTGTGCCGCCTCGGCCCGTCCCACCACCAGGGCTTCGATACCCCGCCAGGTGGACCGGTCCGGATCGTGCTCCCTGGGCAGGTACACGACCGGTTCACCGCGCTTTTTCTCCTGGGCCGGGCTCCTGCGCCATGCGGTCATCGGCTCGGCCCCCTGCATGTTGTGCGGGGCGAGCGGATCGCCGTAACCGAGGACGACGCCGTATGCGCCGTCCGCGTCGAACCGCAGGCGCAGCCGGCGGGTCTGCCAGGTGTACAGGTCGCGCACGCCAGCAGGACGTGTTCGGCCCGAGGGACCGGGCCCGCACGGCTTGTGACGCCAGGCCGGAGCGTCCTCGCGGGAAAACCGCACGCCGCTGGTGTCGGCGGCGACCAGATTCAGCAGCAGGGTCTGGCGCAGTGTCTCGCCCTCGGCCAGGACCCCGCCGAGCGCCCCCGCCCAGCCGACCCCGAGCGGGTACACCTTGCCGCCCTTGACCCGGTCATCGCCGTCGATCCCGGTCTTGATACCGGAGGTGTCATAGGCATGCGCGTGCACGACCCAGCGGGCCGCCTCGGCGAAGCTGAGCCGCTCGACGGCCGGCATGCGGGAGCTGAAGAACGGCTCCCCGTTGGGAACATCCGCGACGATCCGGTTGAGTGAGAAGACCTCGTCGCGGACGGTGCGCAACTGTGCGACCTGGAAGAACGGTGTGCGCGGGTGCAGCAGGTCGAACCGCTCGCGGTGTCCGTCGAGATAGGCCGCGACCGGCGCGAAACAGTCCTCGTCGGCCCACAACTGCGCCCAGTGCTCCGTGTCGCGTGGGCCCTGAAGCGCGTCGTGGGCCACCGCGAGCAGGAGACGCACCAAGGCGAATTCCTGTGTGGGTAAATCCCCTACAACGCCGCGGAGTTCACCCGCTCGGGCGAACACGTCACGAAGTGACAGTTCGTCCTGGGCGCCGTCCTCGTCCAGCACCGGGATCCAGGGCCGGCTGGTCAGGTCAAACGTCAACACCTTTGCTAACGCGCCCAGTTCCTCGGATTCAGTCACTGCTGCTCACCTCAAGGCCGTCACTCTGGCTGTAGCGGAGTGAGAAGCCTGCCAGAGAGGTCTGACAATCGGCGTCGAGCGCCAAAATCAGCTGACCGGCCAGCCAATGACTGTCCTTCCCCTGCCAGGCCGGTACGTACAGCTCCTCCAGTTCGGCGATCGCGCGGTCCATGACCTCGCCATGCGAGAACTGAAGGGGCAACCGCAGCCCGCAACTGGCCGCGGCCCGCGCTGCAGCCGCCGTCGGAGGCCGGTCGGTGGGCAGTTCCAGCCCTCCCTGGCCCTTTGCGAGCCAGGGCAGTGTGGCCAGCGACCCGTCGGCACGCCGCTGCACGACCACCACCTCCAGGCTCTCCTTGCTGTCACGGACCTGCGCCCGGCCGGCTCGGGTATCGTCCGCATCTCCCACGCCCGCCGCGACCCACCCGATGAGTGGCCGGCCCGGGCGTCCCACCGCATCCAGCCGGAACACCTCCGCCCGCCCGGCCTGCTCCGCACGGTGCTTCTCGTGACGCTCCCACGCCGCGGTCATCGCATCGGACCACGCTGCGGGGCCCACAGGACCTTCGGCATACGCGCCCTGGACCAGCGGGCTGATGTCCCCGGGCAGCCGCACAGGCCGCCGCGGGCCCTCCAGGTGGGGCAGCAGGACGGCAGCGGAGCGCAGCAGCGCATACGCCCCGTACACGGCGACCGACCCCCCTACCGGTACAGGCACCTCCCCGTTCCAGTCGACACCGGTGACCAGGCAGCGAGCCTCACGCAGCCGCGCAGGACGCTCCGCCTGCCCCGGGCCGCGCCGGTGACGGTGCAGGCGACCTATCCTCTGGAGCATCAGGTCGACGGGGCACAAGTCGGTGACGAGCAAGTCGAAGTCGACGTCGAGCGACTGCTCAGCGACCTGGCTGGCGACCACGATGTGCGGTCCCGCCGGACGCTGCCCGCCCGCCTTCTCCGGCGGCCCGAACCGGGCGAGGAGACCGGCGTCCTTCGCCGCCCGGTCCACATCGACGAAACTCGAATGAGCGACAGTCACGGCCTGTTCACCAAAATACGCACGCAGCGCCCGGGCGGTCTCCAGCACCCGCCTGACCGTGTTGCGTATGACCAGGACACAGCCGCCGCCCTCCAGTTCGGCCACCAGCCGGCCGGCCAGAACACCCTGGTCGTCCTCGAGCCGTTCCAGATGGACATCGCCACTCCGGGACGAGGCAGCACTCCCCTCGACGACCGGAACCTGAGCGGGCACCACGGCAGTCAGCAGCGGATAGGAGGTAGCCCGGGCCACCTCCTCAAAACCACCTGCCTCACCACCGGAGGCACCACAGGCTCCGGCATAGGCTTCTGCGAGCTGACGGCGACGATCCGAGGGCAGCGTCGCGGACAGCACCACCACCGGCACCCGGTAAGCCCCCAGCCACGACAGCACCCGGTCCAGATAGACACTCATATACGTGTCATAGGCGTGCGCCTCGTCGATCACCACGACCTTCCCCGCGACCGCAAGGTGACGCAACGCCAGGTGCCGGCTCTTGAGCCCGGCGAACAGCAACTGATCCACCGTCCCTGCAACGAACGACGACAGCATGGCCTTCTTCCGCCCCCGCAGCCACGCATGAGCGATCAACTCGGCCGGAGCCAACCGCTTCACATCCGAGGGCCGCCACCGCCCCACCTCGCCGTCCACATCAACGGCAGCGATCTGCTGCCGACCGCTGCGCATCAACTCGGCATAGTCGTCGTTGAGAGCGGCCTTGGAATGCGCGAGCAGCACGGACCGCCTGGCGCCTTCCTGCGAGGGCAGCCGGCCGATCCACTTCAGCAGCCGGGGGAACATCGCGTTCCCCGTAGCCATCGTGGGCAGAGCAAAGAACACCCCGCCTGCACCTGAACGGGCCGCGAAGATCTCAGCGACCGCGAGCGCGGCCTCCGTCTTCCCCTCTCCCATCGGAGCCTCAACGATCATCAGACCAGGCGAGGGCATCTCACGAGCCAACCGGACCGCGGCCTCCTGCACCGGCCTGACACTCGCCCCCGGCGGCAGATCGAAACGCGACGCGACCACCGCCCGCGCCTTTCCGGAAGGCTCCTCGGCCCGCCACGGAGCAGGCAACCGCAGCCCACGCCAGGCCGCGGCGACCCGTTCCTCACCGGTACGGTTCTCCTGCGGGAAATACGGGAACAGATCCGGGTTGCTGGCGATCCAGTCAGCGACGATCACCACTGCAGTGAGCAGCACCTGCACGGGTTGCGGCAACCGCACCGTCCGCCAGACGCGTAGCCGCTCCCTCACGCCGTACTCCTCGGCACACGCGTCGAGCAACTCCTCCTGCACTCGCCGCCACAGCTCTCCACTCGCCCCCGGCGTCCGCAGCAGATACGGCCGGTCATAAAGATCATTGAGCTGTCCGTGCTCCGGCGGCACCCCATGGTGGCCACCCGTAACGACAGCGAACTGCCCGCTCTGCCGGGCCGACCAGCCGTGCCGCTCCTCCAGCCATTCGCTCAGCAGCACCTGCCCCGCCAGCGCGTGCGCAGCCATCGCCCGATCGACCCCGAACTGCCTGCGGGTCTTCATCTCCAGGCCCTGCCCCCGCATCACGTCAGCGAGTTGATCGACCTGACACGCGAAGGCCGGCGTGGCCTTCCCTATGTCATGCACAGCCGCCAGCCACACCATCAGCGACCGGCCCTCCGCCGCCGCACCCGGCAAAGCCTCAGCCACCAACGTCCGAACGTTCGCGGGCAGCCACTCATCCCACAGCAACCCGGCCACCGCCGCGCCATCTTCCATGTGCCGCCACAGAGGTAGCCACCCCTCGGTGTCCCGATCGTGCTTGGCCCACACAGAACGCACCGGCCCCACAAGCCGGCCCCCTAGCCCCGTATAGGACGACTCCCTCTCAACGGTCATGGCAGAGACATACAGCCAAACCTGAAGCCAAGGCAGCGAAATGGAGAAAGCGCACTTCTGTACGAACAGATCAAGGAAAATGCGGGCACCAGCTCACAGCACTACGCACCATCCGGTATCGCGAACACTCGATGAACGGGTATCCACCACCCAAGCAACCTTATGACCCTTATGTTCGAATCAGCGAAACTGCTCGAAACCAGCTCCCGGCAGCCACAAATCCGCAGGCCACGGAGTGTGCTCCCCGCGCCCGCGGGGATGGTCCCTCAACCGGATCGTTTACACCTCCGGTATTTCTGTGCTCCCCGCGCCCGCGGGGATGGTCCCGCAGATCCGTCTCCCGGCCAGGCGCGTACATCGTGCTCCCCGCGCCCGCGGGGATGGTCCCGCGATCGATCGTCGTCCGTGCGATACCTGAGGGTGCTCCCCGCGCCCGCGGGGATGGTCCCCTCACGATTGCGGTTGCTCAGTGAGTCGCCTCGTGCTCCCCGCGCCCGCGGGGATGGTCCCGGAGTTCGGTATGTCTAGCGACGCGTAGCGTCGTGCTCCCCGCGCCCGCGGGGATGGTCCCCGGCGTGAGGCTGCACGCCGCTCCGCCCTCTTGTGCTCCCTGCGCCCGCGGGGATGGTCCTGCGCCGTGGGCCTACCGGAGGCTGTCCGCGAAGTGCTCCCCGCGCCCGCGGGGATGGTCCCCGTGCCGCACCTGCGGGCAGGCCGTGTCTCGCGTGCTCCCCGCGCCCGCGGGGATGGTCCCGGGCAACAAGTCGCCCGCTCGCGAGGAGGCCCGTGCTCCCCGCGCCCGCGGGGATGGTCCCCAGCAGCCTTCTGGGATGGGTGCCGGAAACCAGTGCTCCCCGCGCCCGCGGGGATGGTCCCACGATGAGCGCGATGACTCCGGCGCCGATCACGTGCTCCCCGCGCCCGCGGGGATGGTCCCCGCATCGGCGGGTCCTCGAAGACCAGCATGCCGTGCTCCCCGCGCCCGCGGGGATGGTCCCAGGCGCCGGTGCCGGTGCCGTACGGGCACCACGTGCTCCCCGCGCCCGCGGGGATGGTCCCACCCGGCCGTCGAAGGCGCTGCACGACCAGGTGTGCTCCCCGCGCCCGCGGGGATGGTCCCTGGTCTATGACGATGCGGTTCATCGGTCCCCCGTGCTCCACGCGCCCGCGGGGATGGTCCGAACGTCACCATCTCAGCGCCCACCGGCAGCCAGTGCTCCCCGCGCCCGCGGGGATGGTCCCACCTCGGGCGGCAGCACGGTCATCGCGGTGTTGTGCTCCCCGCGCCCGCGGGGATGGTCCCTCCTTGAGGACGGTGACGTCGAGGCCAACGAAGTGCTCCCCGCGCCCGCGGGGATGGTCCCTCCTTGAGGACGGTGACGTCGAGGCCAACGAAGTGCTCCCCGCGCCCGCGGGGATGGTCCCACGAACATTGTGTTCCGGCTTGCCGATGACTAGTGCTCCCCGCGCCCGCGGGGATGGTCCCGCCGGCGGCGCCGGGTGCGGGTTGGCCGGAGTGTGCTCCCCGCGCCCGCGGGGATGGTCCCGCCGGCGGCGCCGGGTGCGGGTTGGCCGGAGTGTGCTCCCCGCGCCCGCGGGGATGGTCCCACCCAGTCATGCAACGTGCCCTGCGCACACGGGTGCTCCCCGCGCCCGCGGGGATGGTCCCCCGGAACGAGCCAGGCGCCATCCGACGCCCCAGTGCTCCCCGCGCCCGCGGGGATGGTCCCAGGACCAATTCCGGAGCCGGTTGGAAGCTGAGGTGCTCCCCGCGCCGGCGGGGATGGTCCCATCGTCCGTGTTCAGGTCCCGTATGGCCTGGAGTGCTCCCCGCGCCCGCGGGGATGGTCCCTGTCACGTCGTCAACGGATGCTTCGGGGCTGTGTGCTCCCCGCGCCCGCGGGGATGGTCCCGGCTATCCCGCTTATGCC
Organism: Streptomyces sp. NPDC058308; assembly: GCF_042880275.1. Lineage (NCBI taxonomy): Bacteria > Bacillati > Actinomycetota > Actinomycetes > Kitasatosporales > Streptomycetaceae > Streptomyces > Streptomyces sp. NPDC058308. The sequence continues at coordinate 35,553 of NZ_JBHVZA010000015.1, read as the reverse complement.
AGGTTCCAGCGTCTGTGCTCCCCGCGCCCGCGGGGATGGTCCCCCGACCCTCCCGGTTCCCCAGCCGACTGCGCCGTGCTCCCCGCGCCCGCGGGGATGGTCCCGCCGCCGACCCCGAGCCGTGGACCTGGACGTGCTTCCCGCGCCCGCGGGGATGGTCCCACGGTTGCCTTTCAGCTCCAGGGGCGGGGTTTGTGCTCCCCGCGCCCGCGGGGATGGTCCCGCCACGGTGTACGGCACCCCGCCCACCACGCCGTGCTCCCCGCGCCCGCGGGGATGGTCCCAAGTTGGACTCCTTCCAGTTCGGCCGCAGGATGTGCTCCCCGCGCCCGCGGGGATGGTCCCGCACCGTCCTCCAGTTCATCGCCGACGGCTACGTGCTCCCCGCGCCCGCGGGGATGGTCCCATGACGAACAGCGGGGCAACGGTGCTGCCCGGGTGCTCCCCGCGCCCGCGGGGATGGTCCCGACGTTGGCGAAGCGCCGCATCCCTTGATGGAGTGCTCCCCGCGCCCGCGGGGATGGGGCCGCCTCGACGACGCGGAGCACGCCTATCAGCTAGGGCTCGGTGCGGCAGGCCGATGATCTGACACTGGTGGGGAACCTGGCGGGCAGTCTCGCTTATCAGTGGTCGAACAACGGTCGCGAGCGCGAAGCCGTCGACATGGCACAGGCCGCGGGCGACGAGGCGGGTCCCGACGCGGCGCCCGCCGCGCGGGCATTGTTTCTTGGATCGGGTGGTGTGGACCGTGGTCACAGACGCGCGCTGGGGAAGCTCAAGCGGCGATGCGAGCTTGGGGTGAAGCGCACGATGCTGTCGGCCCAGGGCGGCCCGCAGGCTCTGGGTGAGCCGCACGGAGCTTGAGGTCATGGACGCCCGAGCCTTCACTGAACTCCACCGGCCGCTCCGCGCCGTGGGCCGCGCTCCGGCTGGCAGGGGTAGGTCAATGCGACACATGACGTATTGACAGGCGCAGTTGAACACACCCCCCGCCTTCACCGCAGCCCAAGAAGATCACATAAACGGAGATCAGAGCTGGCAAACTGCTCGGCATGGAGAAGATACGTCTGCCTCACTCGGGGCTGGGGAATGGCAAGGTTCCTGTCAGTCATGCCCCTAGTGGCTTGGCCACGGTGGTGGAGATGAAGAGCGGGATCCTCTCGAGCCTCTATGTATACGGAGTGATCGATACGCCCGAGCAACTCGAGAAGGGAGACATGCTGCTGACGCACAACACCGGCAGCAGACACCGTGCACGGGCCCTCGTGCCCAGGGAGTACACCCATCTCGCTGTCGACAAGTCGAAGGTTGGCTCGTTCCCCCGCTGGAGACTCGGGTTTCGCGCGTCCGACTCGCTGTCGACGTTGATGAAGAATGCCGAAGGCCGCCACCCAGACGTCCTGCAGTACACGGGCGGGCGCGGCACCGCGAAGCTGGACGTGGACGACGGGTACGTCTACATCAAGCACCGATCACCTAGCGGCGAGGGCGAAGAGGAACTCCACCGCAGCAGCGGCCCCTTCCGCGGCACCTTCCAGCTGCCAGGCCCCGGCCTGATCGTGGTGGACTGCCTCGTGCGCTGGTCGGTCACGTTGCGGTGATGAGCAGCGCGGTTCCCTAGGCCTCCAGGCGTGAAAACCGAAAGGATCCCTGAGCTGGAACTCAGGACGCGCCCTGCCCGCGCACCCCGGTGTCAGTCGTTGCGGACACGGGCTCACGCGGCCGACCTCCCGGAAGGCGGCGGTCACGGGCACCCACATTTACTCAAGTGATCACATCACCCAAGTGATGGGCATGGTCGTCGTCCGCGTAGAACCCTAAGCCCTGGACACACCGGGTCCCACCACGGATGACCGCGCTCTCGGAATCCTTGGCTGCTTCACTCAGCCATACACGGAAGAGAAGCCGAGCCTTTTGCCCGGCATGCTGCTCATCTGGCCGGGGTGGCGGAGTTCCGCAGCGCCGGGCAGTCCGCTGAGCGGCGCCGCGTCGCGGAGCACCTCATTCCGGAGTTGGCAGCCGAGAACGGCAACGGCGTGAGCTATATGGGGCACCTGGTAGTTCAGGAAGCGGGCTTCCTCGTCGAGGATGCCCGCAAGAAGACCTTCGCCCAGATGACGGCCGACATGCCCGCGCTCGCGCGGCGCCTGACCGACGAAGGGGTGTTGAGCCAGTGGTGCACGCTCCCGGGCCCGGAGGGTGAAGGAGGCGCGACCGCCTTCGCGGCCATCTGCTCCGCCTCGGGGCGCCGGCGTCCCGCAGGACGGGTCGGCGGCGTCGGGTTCCCGGCGCAGGTCGATGATCCGGCCGCCGTCGCCGGTGTCGATGGCGAGTTCGCTCATGCGAGGCAGTGCGCTGCGTGAGCGCCTGCAGCGTGAACGTTTCGTGGGGATTGGCAGCTGTCCGGGGCCCGGCGACGCGGGCCGGGGTGTGGCGGGTGCGGGTGGGTGTGGACGAGGCGAGGCGGGCCTTGCGGCGGCTGATCGAGGAGTAGCCCACGCAGCGCGAAGCTCTCGGGCCGGAGTGGTTCGCGGCCGGCCGGGGCGCCGAGGTCGTCGGTGTGGGTGGGGGCGCGTCGATAGGATCGTCGTTGTTGTCCGGATGATTCGGGTGTCGGGTGGGAGTGACCTTCGTGGCTGGGCTGGTGCAGGAGCAGCGGCTTGATGTGTTTGTGGACTCTTACGCGTTCGCGTTTGTGGAGTCTTGGGATGCGGAGCTTCCGGTCGAGTTTCCGGATGCGTTCAATTCGGATGTGTTTGTGAATGCGTTTCCTGGCCGAGTGGATGTGTGCAGTGCCGGTAACACGCATACTGCGGCGGTGACGGTGCAGGTGTGGGGCGAGACCCCGCCCGCGGAGGACGGCTCGGCGTGGGATGCGCAGGGTGAGGCGGGGTTTGAGTCGCTGAGTGGCGATGTCGCTGTGTGGACGCCTGCGTTGGGGCGTACCGACGATCTGGTTGAGCTTGGGCGGAAGGGCCCGTGGCGGGTTCGTGTACACAGTGCGGGGCGTGCTGCGGTGGCTGCGCTGCGGGAGTCCGAGTTGCCTGTGGTCGGGGTCGAGCGGTATCTGGTGCAGTTCTTTCCCGCCGGCTGATGCGGGGGCCGGGGCGGCCGTTCGCAGTGGCCGCCCCGGCATCCGTCAGTTCGTGATCTTGACGAGGAAGGCGTCGTCCTCGGTGTCGGCGAGCATTCTGTTCTTCGCGTAGAAGCTCTTCAGCAGTAGCCCGGCCTTCCCGTTGTCAGCAGCTTTTACGGGCTTGACCGAGAAGTTGAACTTCTTGGCGTCCGGGTCGAAGTCGTGTTCGGCGGCGCCTTCCAGGGTGGACCTGAAGGGGTACTCGTCGCACTCTCGTGTGCCGCCCTGTGAGTAGTTGTCGCCCCAGTACCTCTTGCACTGCTTGATGGCGGCTTTGCCGTTGGCATCGCTGCGGTCCTTGTGCCGTGTCCGGTGCAGGGGCGCGCTGGGTATCTGCCCGGGGACCTTCTTCGCCGACATGTAGGGGTTGGTGTTTTCGGGGTCGGTGAAGGCCTTCTTGATGTGCTTGGCGACTTGCTGCTCTACCGCCCCGTCCCTGGTGTGGTAGATCATCGGGACGATGTAGCTGAACGTGGCGGCTCCGGCCTTGTCGGGATTGCCGGAGCCGGTGGAGTTCGCCAGGTACTTGGCTGCGTCCCACCGGGGGGCGAGCAGGAACATCTTCGTGCTCGTCGGGGGGCTCAGCGTCCATGGGGCGGGTGGTGTGACGCCGACGATGGGCTCGTAGACGGCGAAGATCGTGTCGAGGGCGTCGCCTTGGCCGGCTTTGGCGGTGACGGTGTGGGTGAAGGACTTCTGGCGCTTGGCCTCGGCGAAGGTTTTCGTGCCGGGCATGGTCCCGCCGTAGGTGTAGCGGGCGCGGGAGGGCCAGCTCGTTTTGATTTCCGGTTTCACGGAGATCTTCAGGGCGTCGGCGGGAACGGCTCCGGTCTTGCCCATCTCGCTGAAGTGGAACTTATAGTCGATCTTCCGGCTGTTCTTGGCGACGGTGCCCACGATCCGCAGGTTGAACCAGCTTTCCCCCTTGGGACGGCCGTTCTGCACCCAGGTCTGGATGAACGAGGTGCCGGTGCACACCGCGAACCTGGACTTGACGTAGAACTTCTTGCTGCTGCCAAGGCCGTTGCGGCATTCATCGAGCGACATCTTGCGTGGCGGTTCGGGGTAGGTGGCGTCTCCTGCGGCCCGCGGCGAGTTCAGCGGCCGGGCCGGTGCAGGAGGCCGGGGTGTGGCTGAGAGTTCCTGTTCGAGTTGTGCATACGCTGCCGCGGGGCCCACGGTCTCGGCGGCGGTGAGCGAGGTCTGTGCCTGCCTGTCCAGTGACCCCTTCTGCCGCAGTTCCTCAAGGGCGGGCTTGAGGGAGCCCAGGGGGACTGCGTGGGTCTGCACGCTCAGCGCGGGGGCGTCGTCAGCGCCGGCGGGGGCTGCTGCCGCGGGCAGGGCGGCGGCGGTGAGTAAGGCCGCCAGGGCGCCACGGCAGGCCATAGCCAGCCACGGTTTTGTCACGGGGTGCTCCTCGGTTCGGCTTGGAGTGTGCTGCCCCGAATCCTTACAAGATCTACCGAACTGTTGATCGCAAACCGTCACGCAGTGGAGAACATGACGCGATCTTCACCGCAGCTGGCTGAGACATCGTGGGCCCGGCCGCCCGGCCCACGCACGTCACGGTCCGGCTGGCGGACGGCACGGAGACCGAGAACAGCCAACTCCCCGCCACCCAGCGCCCTTCGGTGGGCCGAGCCCTCGCCGGCTCGTTGGAAGAGCCGCTGTCGGGCGGGCGCCACCGCGTCACCACCGAGGTCGCGGTGGGGACGACGCGGCACCGCACAGTGCGGTTCGTACGCCTGCGGGAGGACCTGTTCCCGCCCTCAGGAGCCTGAAGGGCGCCAGCCCTTGCGCCCTGACGGCTCCGCGGAGCCCAGCAGCTCGATCCACAGTCGCTCGCCCACCGTGCTGCCAGCAGGGTCACACGCGGCGCACTGCCCCTCCCGGCTCGCCTTGGACAGGCAGGGTCGATGCCGCCGGGCCTGCTCGTCCCAGGCCCGGCTGGTATCGGTCGCTTTCCAGTCCCAGGCGTGGATCTCCTGCAGGAAACCCGTCAGTTCGGCCAGGGACGTGATGAGCGCGTCCCGGTAGGCCTCCAGTTCCTGCACCTTGTGGGTGTCGAAGGTGTCACCCTCGGCGTCGTTGTCCGCGAGCCGGACGAAGGGCCGGCCCGGTCTGCCGTCCGGCAGCGTGTACGCGTAGAGGTTCATCTCGAACCCGACGTTGCGCACCAGGCTGTGGTGCGGCAGAGACGGGCCGGCCATGGGGCCCATGTGCAGCACCTGGGTCACGTCCGTCCCCTCCGCGCCGGGGTGGTCCTCGGGCGCCGCTTGCATGCTGCACCAGGGCGGACAGTTGAACTCAGGGCATCGGCATCGTTCGTTGGTCACCTTCCGGGTATCGGCGCGCGGCCGGTCGCGCTGAACCCCGTGCTGACGCCTGCCGCGAGCTCGGTGCGGGGCTCGCCCAGGAGCTGCGCCGCGTCGAGGACCAGGCGGCCGCCGCGACCACTCGGGCCCGGACTGCCGTGCAGCGGGCGCTCAACCAGGTCCTACACAGGAGCGCGGGCCGGGAGCGGAAGCTCGATATCGTCTAAGAGCTGCGCGACAACGCGGGAGCGATTGCCGGGGGCATTGCGCTCACCACCGCTGCGCTGCGCGAGGTCTCCGCTCAGCTGGCACGGTGCTGAGGGGGCTGCCGGATGCCAGGCACAGTTCTGCGCCCGGCAGGGAGCATCGAGCCCAGCTGGTCGGCGACGTTGTACGCGCCCAACCGCAGCGCACGGATGTCGCTGATTCTGGGCACCGCCGCGAAATACCTGTCTGTCAGTCCTGGAAGTCCCGGTCGACGTCGAGCAGGGCCTGCTGCATGGCTCCGGCAAGGGCGGGGTTACTCGGAATGATGCGGCTTGAGACCCGTCACCCGCCAGACCCTTGCCACTGTCGACTGCGACATCCCAGCCCTGCGGGCCATCGAGCGGGTCGACCAGCGGGCGGCGTTCGCAGGCTTCGTCTCCAGGGTGAGCCGTACCAATTCGGCCACCTGCTCGTCGGTGACCGTGCGCTTCCGGCCGCCTCGGGGAAGATCCGTCAGCCCGTCCAGCCGGTCGGCGACGAACCGGGCTCGCCACTTGGACACCGTGTTACTGCTCACCTTGAGGTGCTGGGCCACCGAATGGCCCGACCGTGCCCATCTCGCTGGCTCGATTTCGGCACACGCCAGCACGATCTTTGCTCTCAACGCCAAAGATGTGGATTGAGCCCGAGCCCACTTGCCGAGCACCGCACGCTCGTAGTCCGACAACACCAAGGCAGATCGCGGCGCCCGCCCGTCCTCAATCCGAATCAGGTTGCCGTCCCGGCCGACCAGACCGGGAATCCGCTGGTCGGCGAAGCGGGAACGCCACATCCTCACCGTGGTCGTGGCGTGACCCAAATGCGCGGCTACGCTGGCGTTTGACGCTCCGTCGGCACAGGCCAGGATGATTCGGGCCCGCATGGCCGCCCGCGGGAGCGCTGCCTTCGCCCAGCGAGCTAGCTCGGCGCGCTCATCGTCTGAAAGCGTGATCTCGACCGCGCGGGGCCCTCGATGCGACATGCAGGAAGTCTACGAATTGCAGACCTTCGTCCCCACGGTGTCAGGCGCCGATGAGCGCCGTGTCGTAGTAGCGGGCGAGCGCGGCCTCGGCGCCGGAGCCCATGGGCAGTGACGATGCGCTGGAAGCGGGCTGAGCGCAGATCCCCGGCGGTCCAGATCCGTGGGTGCTGCTCGTCGGGCGGGCAGTAGCCGTCCGTGGCCTGGGCGAGGTCGTCGAGGGCGGCGGGCCGGTTGACGAGGTTTCCGAGGACGGTGCCGGCGATGTACTGCCGCTGCTCGCCGCCGCGGTGGTCGACGTCGAGGATCCAGCCGCTGGTGGGTGCAGGGGTGATGGTGACGGCGCTGCACCGCACGAGGTTCACGCGCGGGTCCTCGGCGATCTCGGTGGCTTTGTAGTCGTCCTCTGGTGGGCACAGGACGCTGATGGTGCGGGCGACGGTCGGGTGGGCGCGCAGCCAGGTGCCCAGCGGCCGGTCCGCGCCGAGCACCCACGTCACGCCGCTCATCTGGTCGGGACCGGTGCGCCACAGCGGGTCAGGCCAGAAGCCGTCGGGTGCGGTGATCCAGGGGGTATCGGCGGGGGAGAGGGTGGTGACGCCGGTGGCGATGATGGCGGCGACCGCGGTGTGCTCGGTGCCGTCGGCGAGGCGGACGAAGGCGTGTGCGTAGTCGGCGGACACCGCGACGGCGGTGGCGGTGGTGCGGCGCAGCAGGTTGGTGGAGGCGATCCGCTCGAGGTCGGCGGCGAGCGCGGGTCCCGCCTGCCGGATGTGGAGTAGCTGCTGGACGATCCGGCGTGGGCGCAGTGCCAGGGTGGGCGGGTTCACCGCTATGAGGGGTGTGGCCCGCCCACCTGACGCCATCTATGCCGCGGTGGTGTCCGCCGGGGCCTTCACGTACTCAACCTCCTGCCGGCCGCACTCTTCGGCGAGCTTCTCCAGGGCGGTGACTTCGGCTTTGTTCGCGGTCAGGCTCCAGCGGAGTTTGGTGGCGGTCCAGTCTGCTGCGTAGGTGCAGCGCGCGTCCGCGAGCGGCGGCAGCCACTGAGCGGGGTCCTTATCGGCTTTGGCCCGGTTGCTCTTGGCGGTGACCGCGACCAGCGAGCGGTCGGCGGTGAGGTCGTTGGCGTAGTCCTGGCGGTGCTTGGGCGTCCATGTCGAGGCGCCGGAGTCCCAGGCCTCGGCGAGCGGCACCACATGGTCGATGTCCAGCGCGCGTGGCTCGGTGAGGGTCTTCCCGTCGTAGTACGAGTACCACCTCCCCCCGGTGACCTTGCAGGCGCCCTCGACCGTCGGCTTCGTGCGGGACTCAGCGATGAGGACCTCGGCGCGGGTGCTGCAGCTGTCGTGGTCGGCGTCCACCCAGTGCTTGAAGCTCGTGCGGATATAGCCCTCGCGGGATTCCGTGGCGCGCGGCAGCTTGTCGATGGCCTTGGCCAGGGACAAGCGGTGCGGCTCGGGTGCGGCCGGCGCGGAGGGGGCGGGTGCCGCGGCGAGGGCGGGAAGGGCGAGAAGCGCAGCGATGAGGCCGCGCAGCATGGTTTTGGTCATGGACCGGTGATAGCCCTGCTGGGCTGGCGGGGGTGGGCGAAGCGGTCTGTGATCACCCGCATGGAGGGATCAGTCATACCGAGGAAACGTCTCGGCGGGCGGCCGGCCGAGGTGGTCGCCCAGTACGGACGGCAAAGCCGTCACTATCGACGGGTCCACAACAGCCTTCAGTCTCTGATCATGATGGGTTCCACCGCGGTAACGACGATCGCCGCGCTGAGCCAGCAGGAGTGGACCTGGCAGAGCGTGTCCATCGTCGTCCTGGGGTTCAGCGTAACCCTCGCGTCCGCCTTCACCGGCTACTACAAGTACCGCGAACGCAGCTACTTCCCGCGGCAGACAGCGGACGCCATCGAGGAGGAGCTCAACGCCGTGCTGCTCGGCATCGGTGACTACAGCCACTCCACCGAGGACCAGGAGGACGAAGCGCTCGCCAAGTTCACTCAGCGGGTGGAGACGCTGCGCAGTGAGCAGCGGCGCCGGGAGCAGCAACTCGCCCAGCCTGCGGACCAGGCTGCGGCACTGGGATTGCCTGCGCCGTGATCGAACCGGGCACGGCGCTGCGTGTTCCCCTGACGCAGGAGAGGGATGCGTCCCGGCCGCTGCGGTCGGCGGCGGCTGATCGGGTGACCCGCCCCGCGTTCTGTCCTGGCGGGGAAGAGCTTGGTCATGTCCTGGACGTTGCCCGATCCCATGCTCGCCGTCGCCGTGCCCGATCCGCTGTTGCCGCCCGGGTGGGCCGCGGAGCCCAAGTGGGATGGCTACCGAGCACTATTGGCGCGGTACGCCGATGGTCGGGTGGTACTGCGCTCGCGCCGCGGGACCCTGATGACGGCTGCGTTCCCCGAGATCGTTTCGGCCGCCGCGGTGCTGCCCGGCGACATTGCGCTCGATGGGGAGCTGGTGGTGTGGGAGGACGGCCGGCTGGCCTTCGAGCGCCTGCAGGGCCGTCTGAACCGCACGGCGGCCGCGGCTACCCGCAACGCTATGGCCTGGCCGGCGCACTTCGTCGCCTTCGACCTCCTGCGACAAGGGGAGGACCTGACCTCCCAGCCGTATACCGTGCGCCGGGCCGCCCTGGAACGCCTCTTCGCCGACCACGCGCTGGGGCCAGCCTTCGCGCTGTGTCCGTCGACCACCGACCCGCAGCAGGCCACGGAGTGGCTTTCGTGGTCGGCCGTGGGCATGGAGGGCCTCTGCTTCAAACGTCTGGACGAGCGGTACCGGCCAGGCCAGCGGACCTGGCGTAAATACCGGGCCCGGCACAGCACGGAGGCCGTCATCGGCGCCGTCAGCGGCAGCCCCACCTCCCCGGCCACGGTGCTCCTGGGGCGCCTGGACCCGGCGGGGCGGCTGCAGTTCATCGGCCGGAGCACCGTCCTGTCACGTCCTGCCGCCAGGGCGCTGGCTGCTCAGCTGAGGCCCCCGTCCGGGCCGCATCCCTGGGAGGGCTGGTCCTTTTCTGCCGGGTGGGGCAGCAGGGAGAAGCTGGCGGTGCGCCTGGTCGACCCGCTCCTGGTCGCCGAGGTCGCCGCCGATGTCTCCCTGGACGTCGCGGGCCGCTGGCGTCACCCGGTGCGGCTGCTGCGTATCCGGGACGACCTCCTGCCGGCGGAGGTGCCGTTGTACGGCGGCGGCGCTCCGGCGTAGCCGCACGCGGTGCATGCGTTTGCGGATTGCAGCTGCGGCTGGATTTTCCCCAGCGGATCCCGTGCTGGCCCGGCATGATCGGTCTCCTGTTTGCACTGTGACAGGAGGGGATTGTGGTGCGGGGGAGAGGGCAGGCGGGCCGTCGGGACCGGAACGAGCCGCTAGCGGTTGCCCTGAGGTGGATCCTGTTGGGTGTGGCTCCCTTGAAGTGAGCTGATGCTCGGGTTCGTGCCTGAGGGGAGATGCATGCCGACGACCTTCGACCAAGGCCCAGACTGAATTCAGTGTGGACGTAATTCAGCCCTGCTGGCAACGTGTGCCGCATGGACATTGAGGTGGAGCTTAAGAACTATCTGGGCGAGAAGCGTGCGCTGATCGACGCCATTACGCGCGAGTTCCGCAACGGCGTCCCCGCCAAGACCATCGCGCTGAGCGTCGGGCGGGCTTTCAGCCGTGACCAGGTGACGCAGTACCTGAGTGCGGTCGCACTGCATGACTCCGCCCGCAAGGCTCTGCAGGAGGCGGATCTCACCCATGCCTTCGATGTGCGGGTGACGGGGATGGATGCCCCCCGAGAGGCCCGTGTCCAGATCGCCGCTGACCCTGCCGAGACTCTGGACTACGCGGATCTCCCGGCCCGTATCAGGAAGGCATTCCGCGACTTCCATCTCACCCTGGACATCACCAAGGACTACCCGCGGGGGGAGGACGACAGGATCACCGATGCCCTGCTGGACGAGGTGCTGCTCGACGGTGAGCCCGTACGCCTGGTCAAGGCGACGCCGCGCACTTGATCAGGTGCAACTGCAAGAGGCCAGCGGGTTCATGGACCCGCCGGACACTTGCCCACCGTGCACTACTACCAGGAGGACGGGGGCGCGGTGCGGGTGATGACGGCGGGGAGGCGTCCGCTCTCGATGGTCTGCTGCGGCAGGGACAGTCCGAAGTGCGCGCCGATAACCGTCAGTGCCCGGCGTTGTTGCTCCTGTGTCGACAGTTCCTCGTCGGGGCCGAGCATGTCGTCGATGGAGTCCTGTGGCGCGATGACTCCGGCCGCCTCAAGGGCTGGGCGCAGCAGGTCGGGCTGGGCTCCGGCGGGGGAGTAACCGGCGCCCAGCTCGAAGTGCAGCTGTACCTCGCCGTCGGCGTGGTAGCTGAAGAAGGAGGGCGGGTCGTCCGGGCGCGGATCGAAGATGAGTACCTCGGCATCCCGGGAGACGGCCGGGTCCAGGGCCCAGCCTTCGCTGCCTCCGCTCTCCACGATGAACGCCCAGTCGCCGGCTTGGCCGATGCGTCCCGCGCAGTAAACCTGGGCCAAGTCGACCATGCTGGAGGCTTCCTGGAGGGTGGCAGCGGGTTTGATCTCCACCGGCTCGTGATCGGCCATCCGCTCGGCCAGCTGCTGCGGGCTGAGGCCGCGGGCGCAGGTGATGTACAGATCGCTGGCATTCATGTTCGCGGCGCGCCACGCATCGGCGATCCACGCAAGGCTGTCAGGCATGGCCACTTTCTCTCTTCGGGCGGAGGCTGGGGCTGGTGGGGCCCGGTGGCTGTGCACCGGGCCCCACCAGCGTTCACAAACCTATGGCTTGGGAACCGTGCAGGCCACGGTCACCTTGGTTGCGTCGCAGTGCGCGAACTGGGGGAATTCCACCCAGTAGGGATCCTTGTCCAGCAGGCGGTACTTGCCTGAGAAGCCTCCGCTGAACGCTCCGCCCATTGAAGTGGAGTTGATCCAGCCGGACATGGCGGAGCGGCCGCACTTCTCCTGCCAAACCGCGCTTCTTGTGCTTTCTGTTCTTCGTCCTGCAGGCTGAGTAGCACCCGGGTACTCCCAATCATCACCCGTCACTTGAGTCAGAACTCACCTGCCGACTGGTCTCAACGCTCGCTTATAGAGCCGTGCGGCGGCTCCAAGGCTGAACTGTCTGCGGGATCAAGGGAGTTCGTGGGAAAGTGGACTCCCGGCCGGGAGCCTGGGCCGGTCCGGGTGGTATTGCCCACCGTAAACTTGAGAACGATCAGTGCCGGTTGGCCTCGCGGGATGTGGGCTGTCCGCTCCTGCGGGAGGGCCGGCGGGTGATGCGCCTGGTCATCAGCGTGATCGCGGCCCAGGATGAGTCCTGCGCAACCAATCGTCGAGGGTGACGAAGTCCGATTCGGTGAGGCCCAGGCGGGGGTCGACGCGATGGAGCAGAGCATGTCCTGGATGGTGCGCGGATACCCAGGCGCGATCGGTGTCGGTGATCTCATCGTCGACCCATGTGAATGAGCGTCCGGCAGCCCAGTCGACGAGGGCGCGGGTCTTCCAGTGCAGTCCGTCTCGCTCGTCCTGCTCTTCTTGGTCGGGCGACTCCGGCCAAAGCACAACTGCCAACCGCGGCAGGCCAATCCGCGCAGCTATGTGTTCGTTCGCATCGGCCATCCATGTCGTGGCCCAGACCAGATCGCACGGCAGCGCCGCCAACCGGGGCCCGTGCCGTGGATTGATCCTGGCCAGCAACGGATTCCCGTTGGTCCCCTGCGGTTCGGGGACCGGGTAGGTCGGATAGCCGTTTGGGTACTGCTGCGGCGTCGCTCTGAAGGGAATGAGAGGTCCGTCGACATCGAGGAAGAGCAGTGGAGGCTGCGCAGAACCGGTCACTGCCGCACGATAGCGGCTCGACGTGATAGTCCCGAGTCGATGAGCAGGATCGCCAAGCGGCAGCGGGCCCGCTCTTCGCGAGCCGAAGAGCGGGCTCCTGTCGGAGATCAGCTTTTGAACCCGGCACTGCTTTGTCCGGCATCGCGGCGGAAGTCGGGCATGCCGAGATGAACGGTGGAGGGCTGCGCTGCACGGTCGCGCATTTCCTCCAGCTTCTGCGCGGCGGCGGCCACGGTGGTCTCGATGGCGGCGACCTCGCCGAGCCAGCCCTGGTCCTTGGCCTCCTGGAGGCCGTCGATGCGGTTGGCGTGGATCTCCTGAAGACGAGGCAACGGGGCCGGGGCAACGAGAAGTAGGGGACATCTGACACAGGCTTCTCTGAACTAGGGAACAGGGTGTGGCCCCGATCTCTGGAGCGGGCATCCCTGGGCTGGCACGATGAGTGTCCATGAATGATCAAGAAACCCCTGCCGCCCAAGCTCTGCGCTTGGTCACAACTCACTTCCCACACGCCCTGGGCGCCATGCTGGGAGGCTCGGCTGCCCAGGGTCGTGCCAATCCGACGAGTGATCTCGACGTGGCCGTCCTCCTGCCGGACTCGGACACCACCCGTCGTGAGGTGATACGCCACGAGGGCCGCCTGGCCGAGCTGTTCCTGAACACCCTTGCGGACGTGCCGGAATTCTTCGAGTGGGACAGAGCCCGTCGTCGTGGCACGGTCCTGTTCATCTATGACCAGGGGCTGCCCTTGATGGACCCCCAGGGCCATCTTTCCCGGACGTGTGAACAGGCCCGAGCGATGCTCGCGGTCGGCCCGCCTCCGCTCACCCCAGCGGAATGGGAACGAGGCCGCTACGGCCTCACCTGCTTCATGGACGACTTGGTCGACACCCCGCCGACCAATCGGTACGAACAGCTCTCCCTCGCCGACTTCATTCTGCGCGAGGCAACACACCTTCTCACTGCCTACCACAGCGCCTGGACTGGCATCGGCAAATGGCTGCCCCGCAGACTGCTGAGCGCCGACCCAGAACGAGGCAAGGCCCTGTTGAACGGCCATCAGACCGTGGCCGAACACGCCGACCCCGCCCCATTGGCTGCGGCCGCCGCGCAGGTGCTCGACCTGCTTGGTGGACCACTGCGGGAAGGTTACGCACACTGCTGGCGCACCTGATTCGCCTGGCAGCCTGGCCTATCCAACATCACCCACATCCCCCGTCCACTTTCCGCTCTCCGTACTAGGTCTTCTCGTGCGGGTCGTAGCGGTTGAGTAGGCGGACCGGCCGACCCTCGAGGGTGAGGCGGCGGATGATCTGGGCGACCGCGTGGAACAGGTCCGCGGACACCGGGATGACGCACTCGCGCTCGCTCTTGGACGGGGCGATGACCTCGTTGTTCGGGCGCCGATACTGGTGGATGCTCAGGCGGGTGAGCTCGCAGAGCTCTTCGACGCGCATGCCGCCGTGTCGCAGGATCTCCAGGCCGGCCCATTCCCAGAATGCGCTGTCCTCGGTGAGTGTGTGTGATGTTGAGGGCCTTACAACCAGGAGCCCCGCCTCGACCTGCGAGGCAGGGGTCCGCTGGGTAACGGAGTACCGCTCTCCGCGCCGCTCGCCGACTGCTGCTCAAGCACCGGATCGCGTCGGGCCATCCCTGCAGGTGCGGGGAGCACGCGATCGTGTAGACACCGGCCGCCGTCGCCTCGGGACCATCCCCGCGGGTGCGGGGAGCACCGATTCCACGGCGCGGTAGCGCGGGCGCTCACGGGACCATCCCCGCGGGTGCGGGGAGCACGACGTCGTGCCGCCCGGCTCGCCGTCCGCGGCGGGACCATCCCCGCGGGTGCGGGGAGCACGTCGGGGGGCCGGATCCGGGTCCACCGCTCCAGGGACCATCCCCGCGGGTGCGGGGAGCACGGCTTCAGACGGTGGTCGGCGACCGTACCGGTGGGGCCATCCCCGCGGGTGCGGGGAGCACCGGGTCCGCGATAACCGCATGGCGCAGTCGAAGGGACCCTCCCCGCGGGTGCGGGGAGCACGTTCGTAGTGGTGCGTTAGAGATCAGACGGTAGGGACCATCCCCGCGGGTGCGGGGAGCACCAAAGGTGGCCCATGCGGATGATGGCCATCTTGGGACCATCCCCGCGGGTGCGGGGAGCACCGTTCTCTGCCCCTGTCGCTGGGCGGCGCCCCGGGACCATCCCCGCGGGTGCGGGGAGCACTCGCCGTCTGAACTGTGGGCGCGGCCACGGGAGGGACCATCCCCGCGGGTGCGGGGAGCACGCTCCGCGACCTGCAGGTTTGTTACTGCCGAGAGCTGATTTCGAGCACTTTCGCTGATTCGGCCATAAAGGTCATACGGGTCGAACGAGGGGTGGGTATTTGTATGTTGAGTATGCGTGATGCCGGAACGTGCTGTCCGCGCAGAAGCGTGTTTGCGCGGAACTGCTGCGTGGCTGGCGGGGAGCACCAAGCCAGCGTAGAGGGCACAGGGCGGTGCCAGGTGGTCTCCTACTCACCCTCCACGCTCACCGCCGATGAGGTGTGCGCCGTGCTCATGGCCCGCCGCGACAGCACCAGTGCGGTGTAGCCGCACTGGACCGGTCGTCCGCCTGGTTGCCGACGAACGGTGTCTGCAGGGCGGTTGCGTAGTCAAGCCGATCACCGGCCACCGGTTTTCACAGGGCGGCCCAGGGCCGGGGACTGCCGCCGCTCAATGGCGCCCATACGTTGCTGGCGGGCCCGTGCTCCTCGAGGTCTTCCAGGATGGCCGCGCCGAGCGGGACTGTGCGGCTCAGTGCAGCGACGAGCTGGTGCTGGGCAACCATCTCTTGCAGATCACTGATCCGGCTGGCCAGTCGGGTGCGGGAGGCGTTGGTCAGTACGAACAGCACCCGTGGGAAGACCGGATACCAGCGTAGCCAGCCCGGTCCGGCTGCGGCGGGTGCTCTGCGGTGGCCTGCGGGCTGCGCGTCGTAGTGATAGAGCCGTGCGTAATCGATCAGTTTCGTGGCCAGGCGCTCGCTGCTCATGGTGGTGCGGTCGACTTCCACGAAGGCGCGCAGCTTTCGCCGTTGGGTGTCTTCGAGGAGGGTGTAGTGCATGACGGCGTCGGCTACCAGGCGGTCGCCCTCGCCGATGGAGTGCGAGACCTCAGGAGTCCAGTCCCAGGGACCATGCTCATGGCTGCGTCGGCGGGCCTCTGCGCTGAAGACCAGATGGGTCCGTACGACGGTGAGCGTGTGCGGTGTTTTCATCGATGCTGCTGCTGTCGAAGCGATGGTGTAGGGCTGGCGCCCCCGGAGGACGGGCAGGCCCCGGACCAGGTGGCCACCCTGATCGGTGAGATGCCAGGCACGGGGATGCGACCGGGATGCGCTGGGCAGCACCGTAAAGTCGACGAATCCCTCGACACGCAATCTGGCCACGACGCGGGAGATCAACTGCCGGGTGCCCTCGGGCCGGAGCATCTGGTGCAGCTGGTTCGTGGTGGCAATGCGGTGCTGGGCGAGCGCCGCCAGCACCTGGTGGCGTAGCGGTTCACCGGTCATAGGGATCCCTTCCTCACAGCACCGCCCGGCCGTGAGGAGACCTTGTCAAAGCTCGCTCGTCCGGCCGAGGGGCGTCTGTTCAGGCTTGTGCACCAGGGCCGTGAGGATCTGAGCCCCGCCGGCGTCATGCTCGCCTGTGGGGGAGGAAACCCGAGAACCCCGACCAGGTCCTCGACCACCAGGGCCCGGCCACGGTCACGAACAAGACACGCTGTCACCACTGCAGGCACGTACCCCCGACCACCAAGTTGCAGGATGGCGACGGCAGACGCGGGCTTGGCCTGGCTGCAGCTGCGGAACGGCGAGGCGGGGGCGCAGGCAGGAAGGCGCAGGTCGGGACGGAGCGCGCCGGGGCCCAGGGCATATCAGGAGACGTTCTGGCCGAACTCGCGAGGGATGAAGGCGATTGTCCCGTCTCATGGATTTGAGGCATCGCAACGCTGCGACCTGCGATACCCCCAGATGGAGTGAGACGGCGAATGGGTAGGCGTCTCACTCCATCTGAGGCGGCCGGTGTCCTGCCGCAGTGGAGGTTGACCGACCTCACCGAACATGGCTCGATCCGATTGCGCGCGGGCCACGATGGCGAGATGGGCCCGATTCACACCAGTCTTCCGGCAGAGTTCTGGACCTTCCCGTATGACCGTTCGCGTTTCCCAGGCGCTGCCGCTGTGGCCGCTCAGCCGAGCCTTACGGCCGGCGCCAACCGCCAACTGTTCGCATACGAGGTGCTCAGACACTTTGGCCTGGCCCCTCCGGCCCTGCGCTCCGCAGGACTCTGGAGTGACACAAAGGCCACGGTCCACGGGCCGGTCGCGCAGCACCTCGACCTGCTCCTTTCCAACGCCACTGCCAGCGCATACGGCGCTCATGTCGCCGTATGCGCTGGGGACGACGCGATCCTGCACCTGCGCGCGGAAGCCGGGCACCCGACGGTGTGGGGTCCGGCGGACTTCACCGCACGAGAGCGCTACAGCGTCCGACGCGGTGCCAAGCGGGTTGTCCAGTGCCAGTCGATCTAAGGCACGGGCTAGATGCCTCAGAAAGACTGAGACCGCCCAGGTTCACTGACCGGACAGCGATGGCCGGTCCGCAGCAGCATCTGCTGCTGCGGGGCGTGGTGGCGAACCACGCCATGCCGGCCATCGTGCGACAGCCGGCCCGCAAGGGACCAACGCCCGTAACCGGCTGTCGCGTCTTTGAGGCGGTGAGCTAGACGAGCTCACCGCGGGATTTCACCTTCTGGACCTTGCGCTGGGCGGCCTGCTCCAGGATGCGCCGGCGCGTCCACCGTCGGCGCCCGTTCTGGCGCCCGGCGTTCTCGGCGACTGCGTCCGTCGTTTTCAGCAGCGGCAGGTTGCCCCGGGAAAGACTGCTGGAGAAGGAGCCGACAGTCTTGTATCCCAGCAAGGAGGCCGCCGCCGTTGCCCCCAGAAGCTCGTCGGGATCGCCGTCGACGGGAACGTCGGGCAGGGGCGGCGCCGCTTTGCTTGTCGTTCGTCTTCCGCGGCCTGGCCGGGTGGCCATCCAGTCCAGCAGGGTCTGCACACGCCACAGCTGCCGGCGGTAGGGGTTCTCGGCCGTGCCCAACTCTTCGACGACGTCCGGGTCGGGGAAATACCCCGGGTGGTCGCGGACGAAGGTGGTGACCTGGTTGGGGTTCTTGTAGCCGAGGAATCGTGATGCATCCGCCGCGTTCAGCAGTTCCTGCGGGTCGCGGGCGGGCGGTGAGTGTTCCTGGAGCCTTGCCGGCTTGCGGTGGGCGAACCACTCGGTGACCTTCGCGTGATCCCACAGACGGGCGCGGCCGCGCATGTCCGCAACCTCGGGAAACGGCACGCCAGCCGCGTTTTCCGCGCGCTCGGCGTACAGGCCGCTGATGCGCGCGGGCGTCAGGCCTTGTTCAGCCGCGATCTCGGCAGCGTCGGCCAGACGAGGCTCACGGCGCGAGGCCATGGCAGAACCACCGTTCTGTCAGGAGTGGGCCGGCCTGCCCGGCCCACAAAACAAATAATGGCAGGAGTTCCGGTGGGGGGTCCAGTCCGCAGTTCAGGGTTTCTCCCGGACGGCCGTGCTCATGGCTCAATCCTCAGGGATCAAGCACACGCCGCGCCGTGCGGCGTCCTCCGCCATTTCCGCGTACGCCATGGCGGCCGGCGTCATCTCCCACTCGGTCATGGCCAGAAGCAGGATCACCTCGTTGCGGTCCTGCGATGCAGCACAGGGCATACCGGCCGTGTCTGCGGCGGCCAACAGCTCCGCAGTGGCCAGCCCGCCGAGGCGCGCTGCCGTACTCCGGTGCAGATCCTGCAGTCCCTGCTGGTACAGCTCGTTTGCCTCGTGCAGGAGCAGCACCAGGTCCTCGTCGAGGCTGGCCGCTGCCGCCGCAACAAGGTCGAGGATCCGCTGGGTCGTCATCATCATTGAGTATGCCTCCCGGATGGGAGCGAAGGTTGGTGTGGTGGTCAGCGGCAGCCCTCGTATATGGCGTGGCCGCTGCCCCGAGCCAGCTCGGGTTCCCTCAGTGAGGCCGGTGGCGACCGGTAGCCCTTCCGGCCACCTGGACAATCCCGCGCGGCCACCGCCCGAAACGTCACCCGGCCTTCAGTACCTTGGTAGCAACCTCGCCCTCCCACTGGCGCAGGGAGCGCCATTCGACCGCCGACTGTGGGTTGGCGTCGAGCCAGCGCTGTTGCAGCACGGCGAGCCTGGCGTATACGCGCTCCAGGTAGCCGGTGGCGTGCTTGCAAGTCACGTCGGCACGGGCTGCGGGTTGTTCGGCGAGAGGGGTGTCCGGGTGTAGCGCCTGTGCGAGCCGCTGGGGGTCTTTCGCGGTGGTGAATCCCGCCTGCCGCATGCAGGAACGCCAGGGTGCCGTCGCTCCGTGGAATGCGGAATCCTTCCCCAGCGTGCGCAGTGCGTCGCGCTCCCCTTGGTCGAGCCGCAGCTTCAGAGTGAGAGCGCGTCGCGGCCCACCCGTGCCCAGGAGCCGCCGCTCGGCGTCAGCCACACAGCCTGTGGCGGGCCGACTCACGCTGATCTCCTTGTTGCGGGCGGAGATCCTGCGTTGCGGGTCTCCGCAGAGTGCTTGGCCGAATGCCTTTCCACGGGGTCGTTCTGCGGGCAGCGTGCCAGGCCGGTCGGCGGAGTTTGGCGGGTCGAGGGTCTCGATGCCGAACTGCGCCGGGCCTGAGCCGACGT
The DNA here is from genome assembly GCF_042880275.1 of Streptomyces sp. NPDC058308. Taxonomy (NCBI): domain Bacteria; kingdom Bacillati; phylum Actinomycetota; class Actinomycetes; order Kitasatosporales; family Streptomycetaceae; genus Streptomyces; species Streptomyces sp. NPDC058308. The sequence goes on along the minus strand of NZ_JBHVZA010000015.1, from coordinate 16,279 downwards.
CTATCGAGGCCGTGGCATAGACGGGAGGTGCCTCATAGTGGGAGCCACGCTTGGTCATGCAGCGGCTCACCAGGCTCTGGGAGCCGCGCTTCCACCCTCGGCGACCGGCAGATCACCCTCGCGTTCGCCCCGGACAGCGCCACCGTGTACGCAGCGGGCGAGCGCGTCCCCCTTCAGCGCTACCGCGTCGCACCGCAGCAGGTGGCCTCGGCCTCCGACGTCTGCGCCCGCACGAGCATGGGGCTGTCCCGCCGCGACTGGAAGGCGTACATCCCCGACGTGCCGTACCGGTCCACTTGCTGAGCCCGTCTCAGCCTCCGGGCGTTCACTCCAGAGCTGACAGCGCTATTCACGCTCAAGCGATCTGCGCGACAGCCGGTTCCTCTCGAAGGGGTCGGAATCAGACAATCCGCTTGTGTGGTTAGGTCGAAGTGTGAGCCGGCACGGTTCTCAACTCGTCTAACCGGCTCGGAGGTTGGGACGCGTGCCAACCGGGGAGAGCCGTGAACGCATTTGGCCAAATGATCTTGGCGCCTGGCTGACCTGCAGAGATCCCTCTTACAGTCCCGTGTGAAAGATCGCGGCTCTGATCACCTGACCACGTCCAGAGCTGTCGATCCGCATCCCTGCAAGGGATCCCAACCAACTTCACCAGAGGGGGAACCGATGCGTGCGCGCACCGCCGGCCGTCTGTCCTTCGTAACGCTAGCTGCCGCTGTCGTAGCGATGGGCACTATGTCCGCAAGCCACGCCGACTCAGCGGACGGTCCGCAGATCGTCGATGCCACCACGTATGACAACGAGGGAGGGACGGACCCTAGGTCCATGCTCCCAAAGGGAGAAGCCACTGCTGCCGAGGGTGCGGAGGTCGAAGAGTTCGCGGACCTGCTCGTGAACACGACAGGGCTCGAACTCCATCAGGGGCCTGCCAAGGAGAACTACGAAGAGGTCGGTCAGACCCTGCGATTCACCATCGGTGACAAGGACTACACCCGCTCCCTGATCGTCACCCGGGTGACGGTCAAGGGAGATGTGCCTGAGTCCGTCATCGCCTCCGAGGGCGATGAGACGCATCGCGCCACGCTCCCTAACGGAAGCCAGCTCATGACCGCCCAAGGCAGTGACGGGCTCATGGTGGCCACGCTTTCCAAGGCTGGCCAGTTGACGACGTGGGAAGCTCCTGCCGCCGCTGGGGCCGCTTCGTTCACCGTTGAGAAGCTCACAGAGTGGGCGACCGCCATCGATGTCCAGCAGCCGGGCCGCATTGCAATCGCCTCTGCCATGGCCCTGCGGGCCAAGCCCCACTGCCAGCTGTACCTCACGAAACCCTTCACGCACGGAGGCGCCAAGCACATCCAGGCCGACGCCTCGATGAGCTGCGACCAGAAGGGCAAGGGCAACTTCACCGCCGTCCTGCGTCAGTACCACGGTCTCGGCGTGTGGAAGAGTAAAGACGTCAAGGCCTACACCAACGAGCAGGGCAAGACCTTCCCCCTGCTCCTGAGCTTCAACTGCAGCAAGCTCACAACGTCCAAATGGATATACCGCGCAGACATAGCCAACGCCACGCTGCGGAACGGCAACGGATATTGGGGCAAGCACAACGTGCACTCAGCCACCAAGGGCATCCACTGCGCCTGACGCGGCTGATGAGTGAGGCGAGAAAGGGCCTGAGTTGGCGCCGCATCACCCGTGCGGCAAGCCCCTGCTAACCTGCGGATGCAGTGGGACGAAAGGTTGCGCCGATGGAGGGAGCCGGGTGCGAAGGCAAGCAAGAGGTCGCCCGGACCCGGCCGACCTGGCAGTTGTCGGCTGCGGGTGGATCCTGATCATCGGGGTGGTGGCGCTGCCCGGCCTCCTCGCCAAGGACGGCCCACTTACGACTTATATGGCCGTTCTCGGCATGGTAATCGGGTCGCTCTGGGCCAAAAAGAAACTGCGACGCTGATCCGGAGTACCGGTAGCCGGGCCGTGCGTATTTCAGTGTGCCGAACAGGGGCCCGGCTCTGTCATTGGAGCCGGGCGCTTCTCAGCTGACCATGATCCTGTACGGCCCAGCCGCCTGCGAGCTCCCTGCCCGGGCCCGAAGCCCGAGGGGCAGACCCCGGCCTGTCGGCGGCCCCGTCGCGGGGAGCGTCGTCGGCCTTCCAGGGCGGTACCCGCGCACCCCACCGGCTAGTAGCCAGATGAGCAGCCTGTAGGGCCCCGTCACATCTGATGGGGCCCTTCGTCGTGCGCAGCGCCGCGAAGCGCGGACTACCGCGCGCGCGGCGGTTTCCGGGGTGGAGGTATGGACGGCAGGATTTCCCACAGGGGCCGACGGCCGCGGGCCCACTCGACGTCTGTGAAGAACGGCGGCTGTCGTGTCGGTGTAGTCGGTTGAGAAGAGCGGCTTGGTCGTTCTGGTGAAGGACCTGAGCACTGCCCGGCAGGCGACCTGCCCGGGCCGCGGGAGCCCGCCGGGGCGGCAACATGGTTCCTGTCTGCGGTTTCCGCATGATCTGGCGACGGTGGGTAAGTCCGTCGTGATGGCATTGGGAGTGCGCTCGGTTCGTCTGCGCGGAAAGCTCTTGCCCGCGCAAGACTTTCGTCGAGCAGGTGCCGGGGCTCACCCGCTGGTTTGGCCGGCGAACGGAACGGCTGCGATCAACGCTCATCGCGGCCGGCCTCGGCTTGCGGGGCGGGCCGGGGCTCGCATGACGGATGTCTTCGGGGCGCCGGTCAGCCGCAACACCCTGCGCGGCTCGTTCGGACAGGGTGTGTGCGGGCGTGATGGCCGGCCTTTCGGCAGGGCGCGGCACCGGCAGGTGAACCGGTGCCGCGCCGGGGCGGGCGAAGGGGAGAGTGGCCAGCGGCCGACGGGAAGGGGGGGAGTGCCGTTGGCGGCTGCTGTGGAGGGCGGCCGGCTAGTGCCAGTGGGAGGCCTGCCTCTCCTGCCACCAGGCCGGTGGGCTGCCCGGTCGCCCGGGCTCCAAGGACACGGTGACGGGCTGAGGCGGCGGGGGCGCGGTGACCGGGCGGGCGGCGATCGGGCTGGGCAGGCTGGTCTCGGTGTAGGCGATGCGCCTGCGCAGGCTGATGCCGAGGTCGTCGACGCTCAGGTAGATGGAGCCGTCCTTGATCGCGGTGGTGCGCCCCTTGGCCAGGACGTTGACCCCCTCGACGAGCGATTCAGCGGCGTTGCTGGCCAGGTCCCGCCAGGCGGTGCAGATGTAGGGAATCGGGTCCAGGTCTCGCCACTTCTGTGCGGCGGTGTCCCACTGGGTGGGGGTCTCGGTGAGACGGAACCGGCAGACGGCGATGCCGTTTTGAGTGAAGCGGACTTCCACGTCACCGACGACGGTGCCGCTCACGTGAGTGACGGATGGAGCCATGCAAACACCTCTGACTATGAATAATAGTGTTTTACGGGCGGGGGTTAACCCCCTGCCGGTGTTCTCTGCCGTCGCAGAGTGCGGGACGGCGGGCGAGCCGCCGGATCCAGGCCTTTCATCCGGTCGGCTCGACCGGGGCCGGCGCCGGGGTGAGGCTGTCGAAGACCGTGGTGTCCTCGATCTCCACTTGCATCGGGACGGTGCCGTCGGATCGCACCAACTGCTCGTCGGTGGTGTCCAGGTGAACGGAGACTCGTAGGGCCCTGCGGTCGGCGTCGAGGTAGGCGAACACGAGGATGCCCGCGATCTCGATACAGGGAAGGCCTTCGCCCTCGGGTCCCTCCATCGGGTGGAAGACCGCCGAGCTGTTCTTCTCCGCGCAGGCCTCGGCGTCCGAGAGGCTGAGACGGAGCGGTGTGCGCACGTGGCGGGAGATGTCGGCGGCGTACAGCGTGTAGCCCTTGTCCTCGCGGCTCTTCGCCGGGCCGTAGTAGAGGTCGACGGCCGCCTGGTCGTCGGCAGGAGGCCGGTACGGCACACCGTCCATGCCGCCCACATGGTCCCAGGATTTGCGCACATCATGCGCGAGCGCGGCCAGGGCAGAGGCTTTGTCGGACCAGAGCGTCACCTCATCGTCGTGCCGGGCCCACTGGCGCAGTACCCATGCGCGGCCGGTTGCCTCCTGGGGGAAGTCTCCTGTGCTCTCGAAGCTGAAGCGGCGCAGCCACCTTTCGAGGATGGTGCAGGCATCCGCACCGGGCCATTCGCCGGTGCGCTCCTGGAGGCCGTCCAGCAGGTCGGCCAGGCCAAGGATGGCCTCTCCTTCGGGTGTGGTCGGGTCCGGTTTGATCAGCATGGCAGTCTCCTTGGGTGCGGTTCAGGGGCGGTCAGGACTCGTTCATGAGGGCGTTCCACAGGTCCCTCAGGTGTTGCTGATCGGGCGTGAGGGGCGCGGTGCGCAGGACGCGCTGGCGCAGGACGGGAACGTCGAGGCTGATACCGGAGGGCACATCCGGCTGCTCGGGCAGCGAGACCAGCCGGTAGTTCCGTGTGTGGATCATCCAGGCCTCGTAGCGGTCGGCGCGGCTGCCGCTGCGGGCGGCGTGGCCCGTGTCCGAGGTGAGGGGCGGGCAGGGGCAGGACGGATCGGTACAGAGCCGTCCTGCCCGATGGCTGGCCAGCACCGGGCTGCGGCGGTAGTGCGTGGCGGTGCCGTTCAGCATCGGGCAGTGCGCGGCGGTGTACGGCAGGCACTCGGGGTGCAGCGCCGGTTCCGGGGAGCAGGCCTTGAGGATGTCGGCCGGGCGGGTGAGCAGGAAGCACCGTTCGTCCAGAGGGTGTTCGCAGATCTGGCACAGGCGTTGCCGGAAGGCGGTGAAGGTTTTGTCGGCGTCGAGGACGCCGAAGACTGCGTGGCCGTCGTGGATCAGGGTCACGTACGGCACCACCAGCCCGCCCGCCAGCGGCCGGTGGGCACAGCGTTGGGGTATCGCGTGCATCGGTCATTTCTTTCTGAGTGCGGGAATGGGGGAGCGACGGGGTCTGGGCCCCTGTGCCTCCACTGCCGGTGGGGGAGCGGGGCAGGGCCGGCGGGGCCGTTGGCCAGGAGCGTCCCAGCGGGTGTAGCGGCAGCCGGGTGCGTCGTGCAGAGGCAGGTGCAGCCAGCTGAGGTTGTCTCCAGCCCGGATGACGGCCTCGGCGCCGATGGCCGCGGCCTGGGGAGAGAGCGTGACATCGTCCGGATCGACCAGCACGATGATCAGGCCCGGGCGGTAGGGCATGTGGCGGAGCGCGAAGTCGGTGTAGCTGCGGTCGTCCAGGAGCACGAGCGGAGCACTGGTACTCCTCAGTGCTGACCAAGGGCAACGGCAAGTGCAGGCCGGGGGGGGCCGGGCAGGTTCGCAGTCCTACCGGCCGTTGTCGAGGCTGGCGCTGATGGCCCGCACCGGGGCCTGAGCTTCTTCCCTGGGGCCTTGTTCTGGGGCGGGCATGGCGGTGTCATCGCTTTCACGGGGCGGGGCCAGGAAGTCTGCCCGCGGTGACGGGAGTCTGGTGTCACGGGGTGAGGCCGCCGTTGCGGGCCGCTTTGCCCCGTGGGTGATGGCGCCGCCGGGCGGGACAGTGGCGCGGGTACGGCGGTGCCCGGGGGTGCCATGCGCGATCAGCTTGCGCGGCCCCCCGGCACCGCCGCGGAGCCCGTGAGGGGCAGGTGGTGCAGCGCGGTGAGTTTCAGTGGGCGGTAGCAGGCTTCGCTGTCTGGGTCGGGGGGCTGATGTCTGCTGCTGGTCGGTCATGACCGTCTTTCATGTGCGGTGAAGGGTCTGGCTGGTTGGTCTGCGGGGTCTGGCAGGCGCCGCCCTGTTGCCCGGGCGGCGCCGTGCAGAGTGGTCAGTCCTCGTTCACGTCCAGGCACGCGAGGGGCACACCGCCCGGGATCCGGAAGCGCTTGGTGTCGTCGGGGACGCGATAGCGGTTGTTGAGCGGGTTGGTGCGCAGGATGCGGGTGGACTCCTCGTCCAGCAGGAAGCCTGTGCGGCTGTGGGTACGGGAGTTGCGTTCCTGCACGGTGCCGGTGAGGCCGCGCAGGAAGGCTGGGCGCAGGGAGTCGTTGATGCGGGCCCCTCGCCCGGACACGACGCCCGCATACGCGTCCCTATCGATCTCGCCGAGCCGCTTCGCGGTGGCTTCCTGGACCTGTGCGACGGCTGCCGCGTCGGGTAACTGGCTGATGAAATCCCGCACTTGGGCCATGGTGATGGGCATGTTGGTGAGCCTTTCTGGGGGATGGGGGTGGGAGATCGTTGGGCACGGGGCGTGCCCGGATGGGCTGGGCAAGGCGGTCAGGCGGCGGCGTCGGGTCGGTGGCTGGACACGGCCTGGCTCTCGACCTCCGACAGCCGGTAGCTGCCGTTGTCGCTCTGGCCGAGCGACTCCAGGAGCAGCAGGTAGCGGGCCTGCCGCGCGGTGAGGTGTGACCAGGTCTTGGGCTCGCGGAGGTCGTACTCGCACGCAGCGGCGACATGCGCGAACAGGGCGTTCACCACACGCGTCTTGGGTAGCTGCGCCGCTGTCTGTGCCGGGTCGGCGTTCTGGGGCTGCTTGGCCCCCAGAAAGCGCGCGACGGTCTCGAACTCGTGCTTGTCCGTCCAGGAGCTGTAGAAGCAGGGAAGGGTGAGAAGAACGTTCTGCGCGAAGACACGGGCCGCATCCGGCAGGGCCCTCATGCGCACGAGCCGGGTGACGAACTCACGGCGCGGTCCCACGGCGGCCTTCCACGCCCGGTTGCAGGTGATGACCTTGCGGCGCTCCTCCGCCCTCTTCTCGTCCTCCTGCGTGCGGGGCTGCTTGGGCCGCGGCCGCACCTTGTGCCCGTGCTCGGCGGGGTAGGCGCAGTACCAGACCGGCCTGTTCTCCTCGTCCAGCCGGGCGCTGTGACTGGGGCACCGGCGGTGGTTCTCCTCGGTGAGAGGGTTCCCCAGACCGGTGGTGAGCTGGGACAGCGGCGTGGAGGGGTCCTTTTCTCCCCACGAAGCCGCCCGCAGTACCGGGATCTTCTCCTCTTCCAGCTCCTGCAGGACCTGCTTGCGCTCGGCGAGGTGGTCCTGCTCGGCGCGCAGCAGGGCCAGTTCCTGGTCCCAGTGCCCGCGCCCGCCCTGGCCCTCCTCCTGGTCACGCTGGAGAGCGGTAAGCAGACGGCGCTCCGCACCGGTGACGGACTCGACCTCGGCGAGCTGGGCGGTCTGCTCTAGGTCCATGCCTGCGGCCGCCACCCGGCGCAGCGCGGCGTCGTCGAGCCTCTGCGCCGCCTTGGCGTGTGTGGCGGCATCGCGGCCCACGCCAAGGGCCTTTGCGGCCTTGTGCCGCTCGACGTCGCTCATGTCGATCAGGGACAGTTCCTGGGACCGCAGGATGTCGCGCTCGCTCATCCCTTCGCGGTGCTTGTTCTCGACCAGGGACAGGAACCGCGTCCAGCCGTCCTGGCCGACTAGGTCGTCGCGCACGTACGCCTTGATTCTGCGGAAGGGGCGGCCGTCCTCTTCGGCGGTGGTGTTGGCGATCTGCTGCGCCTGTGTGCGCCGCCAGCCCTTGAAGGCACCGTAGGTGCCGTCGGGCAGGGGCCTGACACTGATGGGGTCCTGGACGCCGATCTCCTTGACGGAGGCGATGAGCTCCTGGTCCGGCTCGGTGTCGTGTTCGCGGGCGTTCTGCTCGTCACGCAGGATCAGCGCCGGGTCGAGGCAGACGGTCTGCGACACGTCCTCCTCGTGTGTGTCCGGGATGTCGGCCGGGGTCGAGACGGCGGTGGCCATGGGACTCTCCTTCTCCTTGCCTGAGCGGCGAGAGGGCTGAGAGGGTTGCCCCCTCACTTCAATTTCAATATTAGTGTTTTTTGGCGGGACGGCCAGACGCCCTCTGACCTGCGAAAACGCGGCTTCCTGGAAGTGAATGCCTGCGTGCTCTGCACAGCGGCCGGGCAGGAAGGCGGCCGCCAGTGCGCTCTGCGGCGGCACGGCGCAGTGACCAGTGGAACGTGCTCCGGAGGCCCTTTAGTGAGGGTGCCCCGGCTCTGGGTATTCCCGCCCGAGATCGGGCGCTGCGCAGTAGTCGACGGCCGGTTCCGGAGGGATGGGAGCGCCGGAATCGACGTCGGTGCAGTACGCGTCGAAGACCTCACCTGCCGTAAGGGATTCGAGGCTTCCCCCGTGAAGCTGCCAGCCGTAGACCTGGTCGGCGGTGTTTGGGGTGGTGGTGCGCATGACGAGTCCGCCCGGGCTCTGCGCCGCGAGGCCGAGGGCGAGAACCGTGGTGAATTCGAGGACTTCGGTCTCCTCGAGTGATGTGGTCCCGTCGGTGCCGGTGTCCGCGTGGAGGGCGGAAGCGAGGGGGGCGGGTGCCGCTGCCACCCTGATGCTGCAGACGAGGTGCTGGCGGCCCGGCCGGGCCGTGTCGAGGATGCGGGAGAGGAGGTCCGAGGCGCGGACCAAGGCGGCCCGGCCGATGTCCTCGCCGCAGGAGGCGCAGTCGCCGAAGCGGGCCAAGGCGGTGGAGGCGTACTCCCAGGTGGCTTGGCGGACCGCCTCGTCGATCAAGGCAGGGACGAGCTCGGACAGCGGCTGGCCCTCATACGGGAGGGCCGGGCCCGTGACGGCGACGTCGGCGGTGAAGCGAGTCCGGCTGGAGGGGGTGTCGGGGTCCAGGCCGGCGTCGGTGCAGAAGTCGGCGTACTCCTGCGGGTCGAAGAGAGCCACCACGGTGTAGATGCCCCGGGAGGTACGCGCCGTGAGAAGTTCCTCGACCGCCTTCCAGTAGGTCGCATAGTCGTCGAAGGCGAAACTCCCATAACACCGCATGGCACGGAAATCGCGTTCGTCGGCAAGCAGGCCTATGGTTCCGGCGATCTCGCGCCGCAGGGCGCGCCGCATGGTCTGGCGGTCGCTGCGTGCAGGGCCTTGCCGCGCGCACGCTCGGTCGGTGAGGGCCTCGTCCTGGCGGTGCTCGGAGGTCCGGGGCGGCGGGAAGTTACGGATGTGGTCGATGACTGCCCGTGCGGACATGGGCGGCGTCCGGTGCATCAGCTCGGCGTGCCGGGCCTGCCAGATACTCGCGGGGCGGGACGGGATGATCTGGTTGCTGGTGGCCGGGCTGATGCACCACTCGCGCCCGTGAGTGTCGGTAGCGGTGTAGGCCAGGAGCGCCGGGTTGTCTTGACGGCCGTTGTCTGTCCAGGACAGACCGGCCGCCGTGAGGGCGCGGCCCAACTGGTCACAGCGCTCGTGAGTGATGTGGTCGAAGGTTGCCAAGGTGCGCTCCCTTGTGCGTTCGTGCGTCGGTCTGGCGGCCGGTCAGGGGCGGCCAGGGCGGCCGGGTGTGCAGGGGCGGCATCAGACGGGGCAGCTGCGCGCGGTCATGGAATGCCGTGCGCTCAGGGTGTGGTGGTCGTGGCTGCCGCCCTCGGTGTTGACGCGGACGAAGCCCCTCTTCCATCTCTCTTACTACAAATACTAGTGTCTTTTGGGTGGTTGTGAACCTGCCCCCTGACCTGCGGATTCCTCGGCTTGTCTGCGGCGGCTCGGTGCCAGTTGGCGCCGTCCAGGGCTCGGTGGCGGCCGCGTGTGTGGGTGCCTTGCCGGGCGCGCAGGGAAGCGGCCTCGCCCTCGGCACGTTGGGTGCGCTCGTGCTCATGGGCGGCCTCGGCGAGGAAATAGGGGCCCCGCCGCTGCTTGATGTCGATGGTGGGGGCCAGCGAATACGAGAGGTCGGACAGCATCAGCAGCAGGACCGAGTGCGGGGAAGGGGGGAGCCATCGCGCGGCGGTCCACCAGGCGCTCACGGCGGGGCGGTCTTTCCGCTCAGAACCCGTCTCGAATCCTTCCGTTCAGCGACGCATCGAACTGGCACGATCCCAGGATGACTTCGTCGATATCCGAGTCGTGGATCCGTATAGAGGCTTGGCTCGCCCTGCACGCACCTCGAACGTTTGCTGCCCTTGAACCCCCGGCGGAGCGCTCGGCAATTGCTGTGGCTGAACAGGCCGTCGGACAGTCATTCCCCGAGCCGTTGGTGGAGTCCTTGCTGCGGCACAACGGCATGGGCCACTACGACCTGCTGCCGCCGTTCTGGTCTCTGCTCGATGTGCAGGGCATCGCGAGGGCCTGGCAGACACGCATGAAGATCTATGGAGACGAGCTAGCGGGTGCAGAGGAAGGCGATCCGGGCGGGGAGTACGGGCCGTGGTGGCATGCCCAGTGGATCCCCTTCGCCTTTGACGGTGCAGGAGATTACCTCGTCATCGATCAGCGCCCCTACGGTCGCCGGGGAAGGATCGGCGATGCCGATCATGAAACAGGATGCTCCTTTTCACGCCACCCCATGTGGGAGTCGCTTCCGTCTCTCCTGAATGCGACAGCTACGGCTCTGGAGACTGGCGAGTCAGTGGACGGTTACCTGCCTGTCGCGGTCGATGAGGATGAACTGGACTGGGAGTTCTGATGCTCAGGCTGCTACGACGGCCATAGCGCTTGGAGCACCCGAAAGCTCTCCGCAAAGCCCAGTACTGGGCAACTGCGAACGCAGGGCTCAGCGGGGACCGCGCCCATCACCGTGACGCGTGTACGAGATCAACAAGGGTTTGAGGATGGGCTCTCAGAACCCATCTTCAAACCGGCGAGGCGAAGCCGTGAGGCTTGTGGCTCGATGTCAGTGCTTCGTGTCAGAGTCGTACGACCGAGAAAGGGGAGGACATGAAGCTGCCGGGTGTTCTTGCGGCGGTTGCAGCCTCGCAGGCCGTGGGATTGGTGTTCAGCGTGGCCATGTACGTGGGAGCGGACACGTCGGCATGGTGGAACGTCTACGCTCTGGCCGGGCCGGTGCTCCTCGCGGCCGCCTTCCTGACGGGGCCGAAGAAGCCGCACAGATCCTAGCCCCACCACGCCCAGCATCACTGGCAGGACCCAACCTCCCGCGAAACGTGGGGGGTTGGGCTCTATCGCAGCTGACGGAACCACTTCAGCAAGTTCAAAGATGGGTTCTCATAGCGGGCGGCTCCAGCCTGGGCGTGCGCGGATGACCAGGTGAGGAAGCGCAGCAGGGCAGGGGTGTGGGCTGCCGGGAAGCGTTGAGGATGTCGGGCAGGCCGTCGCGGCGCGGACAAGGCCGGCGCAGGCTCGCATGACGGCGGTGAGTGTCTGGGCCGGCTTGTCCGACGGGGGTGTCCAGCAGCGGTTTCGGCGGATACACCGTCACCGGGGGATAGCCGGTGCAGTGGCCGGGGTAGAGGTCAGGCTGCTCCGGGCGAGCCGCGGAAGGGCGTCATCGGGGGCAGTGGTCTGGGAGGCGCTCACGGGGCCGAGACAGGCGCGTACGGCGCTGAACTGGCCCCAGCGATGGGGGCGCTGGCCTCGTTGGCCGTCCGTCCTTCCCGCGAGGGCTGCAGGGCGTGGATGCCGTCGTGGCCCGTGGGCGCAGGGGCGATGGCGGGCGCGTCAGGAACGGGGGTCCTCCTTACCGGTGTCGGGGAGTGGCAGGATCGGGGCGCCATAGACCTCGCGCTGTACAGCGGCGACGCCGGGGCACGGGGTGACAGCGTGTTGGAGGTCGGCGGTGTCCATGGGGTGCAGCCACCCGCGCCGTATCGTCCAGCCGCACGCGCGGGGGTTGGGTTCGGCGGCCGTGGTGGCGACCAGGACGGCGCTGCGTATGGTGGTGCCCTCCAGGGCGAACACCAGTAACGCGTGCAGGACGCAGAACTCGTCCACATCCAGTACGGCAAGGCTGATCGGCTCGGTGGTGGTGGAGAGATCGGTTCGGCCCGTGACGAACGCGTCGTCGCTCCGCTCGGCTACGAGGTTGAGCGTGTGTTCGCCGTCGCCGAGTGCCTGGAACACGGCGGTCAGGGCGGTCAGGGTGCGGCTCATGGCGGCCGTGATGGCGTCGTCTCCGGGGTGGGCGAGTCCTGGGCTTGCGGGCATGAGGCAGAGGCTCCTTGCGGGGAGGGGCGGGGCGGTGGGCGCCGGAGGCCGACCGCACTGCACCTCTGGGCACGATGGGGGGCCGCGGTGGCGCACAGTCTGCTCCGCAGATGCGGCGTGCTGCCGCTATGCGGCAAGGGTGGGGGCGCTCCGCGCCCCTTGGTCGGGCGGCAACGCGCGCTCCGCGCTGTGCGTGGGTGGGGGAGGGGGCCCGTACGGGTCGGGCTCGGGGAAGGTTCCCGGCCCGCACGGGGGTCTGTCAGCTGAGGTTGCCGGTTTCGGGGGTCATCGGGTGCGGAGTTGGAGCATGCGCCGGTGGGCCTTGCTCTTGATCTCGTCGTCGGCGCCTTCGAGTACGGCCGTGGCGCGTGCGATTTCCTCGGTCATGGACTGCGGCGGGCGCCTGGGGGCGACATGGTCGAGGTAGCCGGTGATGGCGCGCTCGGCCGCGTAGGCGGTCCGTCCGGTGCGGTCGCTCTCGGTGCGGAACACGTCGTCGAGGGCCTCCAGCCGGGTGGCGTGATTGGTCCGCTTCCGGCTGGAGGCGTCCTCGTCGAGAGGCCACAGGTCGGCAATCGCCTGGTGGAAGTCGGCGATGGCGATGTCCGTGCGGGCCAGGGCGGTTTCCTCGTCGGCGAACCGTTCGAAGTACTGGGAGGAGAGCCCCAGGGTGCGGCGGGCTTCCTTGATCTGGCTGGTGGCTCCTGCGGTGTGCCGGACGGCCCAGCGGGTGACGGCGTCGCGGACGGCGAACCGTTCGGTGTTGGCGCAGACGGGGCGCCACGGGGTGACGACGCATTGGAACTGGCCGTTGCCGGAGTGGTCGTTCATGACGGCGATGTAGGGGACCACGATGTCGTTGATGCCCTCGGCGTCCACGGTGATCGCCTCCGGGAGACGGATGGAGACGAACACGCGCTTCCCGCCGCGCAGCAGTCCGGCGGACTCCCACACCACGTCATAGCGGCTCACTAGTTCCTGAAGGAACACGAACCCTGCCCGGTTCTGGATCGGCGTGTACCGGGAGCCGACTGCGCCGAGAGCGGTGCCGGTGTCGGCGCGCACGGTGTGCTGTTGGTCGGCGTGCTCGCGCCTCTCACCCTGCCACTCGTACAGGGCGGGCACCGTGGTGACCTCGAAGTCGAGCCCGGACAGATGCAGCACCTCGTCAATGTCTGTGGTGCCTGCGGGGATGATCTGTCCGAGGCCGTGCCAGGCCGGGGTGGACGTGTACAGGGCGATGGTGCCGTCCGCCTGCGTGTCGAGCCCGTGGTTGGCGATGATCTGCTGAATCTGCCCCTCGGTGTTGCGCGAGACGGTGAACGTCTCGCCCCGGTCCCAGCCGGTGAGGACTTCGTACCGGTCGGTCCCGACCATGCGGACCTCACCCCGGTCCACACGAGCCCGCAAGGCGCGCTCTTGTTCGCGGACGGCTTCGACCTGTGCGGTCTTCTCGGCGGCGAATGCGGTGTTGACGTCGGTGATGCTCACGGTTCCCCTTCGACGATGGTTTCTGCGGGCCGGGGGGCGGGGCCACCGCCCTCCAGAAACTTCAATATTAGTGTGTTTCCGGGAGGGGTGAACCCACCCCTGAACTGGCGGTTTACGGTCTCAGCAGGCACTGACGAAGACAGGGCGGCAGGCGCGTGCGGGTGGGTAGCGGCGCCCCTGAACGCCAGCACCGCTGCTCTCCGGAGGCGGTGGGCTCGACCGCCGGCACAGGCCGGGGGGCGGTGAGCGGCGGCCCCGAACGGCCGGGCACTTCTGCTGTTGCACTCCCGGCCGCCCTCACTGCGGCCCGCGGCTCCACTGTTCGCGCCTCTCGACCCCGGCGCCTGCCGAGGGCGAAATGCGGCTGCCAGCCAGGACAGCACCCCGTCCGACAGCAGACCTGCCGGGTGCCGCGCCCTGCCGGGGTGGGGAAACAGGGCGCGGCGGCTCGGCGTTGCTGCTACTCGGACTCAGGCGGCTTGTGACCCGTCTTGGTCACGCCGGGGCCTCTGTGGTGCTGGCCTCAGCTGCCTGGACTTCCTGGATCAGGGCGTCCAGGGCCTTGCCGATGCGTCGCTGCGCGCTCGGCTTCATGCCGCAGCAGCTTTCCTGGTCGATCTGCTCGAAGAGCGCTTTCCTGGCAGGGCTCGGGGGGCAGATGCCGGGCATGACTCCGGCATCAATCGCACGCAGCCGGAATTCTCCCCAGACGCCGCACCAGTCCCGTGTGTTCGCGAGATCATCCATTTCGTCGGCGGTGGCGGGAAGGAGAGCCAGGATGTGCTGGGCCTCGTCCCGATAATCCGCGCAGTTCTCGGCTATCCACTGCACCAGCGGATCACCGGACGCCTTGAGGGCCTCCCATGCGGCTTCCCGGGCCTGCGCGCTCACCGCATAGGCCTCATCGACCTCCTTGCCATAGGCGCTGTGCTGGGTCTGAGTGACCTCGTTGCGGCTGTCCGGCTCCAGGTACTTCGCGCGTGCAGCCCCGACGGCTGCCGTGCGGGCCGTGGTGGCCGCTTCGATGGTCTCGATGTACTTCTGTACCTCCGGCAGCATCTGCCGGGCTTCCTGGTCTGCCACTTGCCGTCCCCTTCGACGTTGGTCTCTGCGGGTTCGGGGGCGGAGCCGCCGCCCCCGAACAACTTCAATAATAGTGTTTCTTGCCGATGGGTGAACCCACCCCCTGACCTGCACACTTAGACCAGAGCGCGGAACTCAGGCAGCGGCGTAAGACTCCTGCGCCGCACGTTCGTGACCACCTCGACCCCACGCAAGTCACACAGGTCATAGCGCAAATCAGGGGCCTCACCACACGGGTCGGCGTGCGCGTGAACCGCATGTACCCAGTAGGCCCCGTGACGCTGCGTCAGACTGCCGTGATACCTGACCTTCTGCCACACCACGGGCCCGGTGTGCTGCGGCAGCACCCGCCCACATAGCAGCATGAGGAATGCGTGCGCGACCGTAGCGCGGTCTACCGGCACATCGGCCAGAGCGGGACCGGTATGACCGGTACGCACCCCCAGGGCCCACCCCAGTGCGAAGAACGGCTGAACCATGTCCAACTGCTCTTGCGGCACCTTCAGGGCGTCCAGGCCGCACCCGCTGCGGGCGAGTTGCCGCAGAGCGTAACGGGCCTGCTCCTGCTCGGCGTCCGTGAGCGGCGCTCCGGCTTCCTCGGCCTGCTCTGCAATCCGCGTGTTCTCCATTGCTCCCCTTTCCCTTCTCTGTGATGCCGGGCGGGGGCACCCCGCCCGAGGTGCCCCCGCGCGGACTACTTCAGGAAACCGCGCGACTGGAGGAACTCAGCCGTGATGTGCGCGATTCCTTGGGGCTTGTAGATCTGCGGGAATCGCCGCATCTCAACTTCGGTGCGCCCGTTCTCGTCCGGCTCGATGAATTCGTGCACGAGCCGGTAAGAGCCGTCACCTGTCGGTATCTCCAGCACAACCGGGCCAACCTTGGTGTCGAAGCGAATTCCGGTGTAATTCGCGTCGGAGTTGTGCACGATCTTCGCTCCCGCGCGCTGGCACAGCAGAGGCAGGAAGTTCGCGACAGTACGGGCCTGGATTGCAAGGCTGTTCATGGGTGCGTCCTTACCTCCGCGCACCCGCCTGACAATTCCGTCAGAGATCTGGATCTCCACGTCTTCCCCTTCGTCGGTCCCTTGCGGTTTCCGGGGGTCGCCTCCCTCGGAACTTCAAATATTAGTGTCTCTACCGGCTGAAGGGAACCCATGTCGCACTACGGGCTGCACTGGATGTTGCGCCACGGTGTTGCGATACCCGTTGCTACAGATGTTGCGGGGGCCTGTACGGACCATGGAAGGCGTTGCAGGTCGGCGGGGCATTCGGGCGTGGCCGGGCTGCTGACATCCCCTCTGCTGCCCCCTCTCCCGCGCCCGTTGAGTGATGGTGGGCGGGTGCGGACGACACGGTGACCTCGGGGACCAGGGGCGGGGTTTGGCAGGTGAGCGTCGGAGCCCCTCCGCTCTGGCGTAGTAACCCGTTCCGAGAGGAACGGGCCCCGGTACCCCAGGGCTCCGGAGGAGCCTCAGGGGCCCACTCACCGCCTCTGCCGGACCGCTCGGGGCCGGGCCGGAGGCACGGCCCCGCTAGGGGCGCTCCGGAGGAGCAACTCCCTTAGGTTTTCCGGGAGTTGCTTTCCTTCCCGGAAAAACCGTCAGCCCCCTACCCCTTTCCAAGAATTGGAAAGGGGTAGGCTCAAGAGGTATGGAATACCCACCCGTACACTCAACATCAACCCGTCAATAAACACAGGCAATTCAGCGTGCCAGCGGCACGCATTCGACCGGAGGTCGAAAAGGCGAGTATAGGACGGAGTCCTATACTCAACTCCCCGCCGGAGGCGGGCAATTCGCGCGGAGACGCGCGAAACGAAGCTGCCGGAGGCAGCGGAGTATTCGGCTGCCGGAGGCAGAGC